>CAZDFE010000093.1:0-4654 GCA_964504755.1 uncultured Candidatus Peribacteria bacterium | reverse complement strand
AAGAAAGAAGATTATAGTAAGCAGATTTATGTCGCATTTGGGATGAAAGAGAACGCGAGATTGACTTTTTCTGTATTTTCCATACCATAAATCCTATCATAGTTTCTTTATAAAATCCAATATATGAAAACAATTATCGTCGATATTGCGCCACCATGACTTTCTCCTGAAGAAATGGATCATCGTATGGATGAACTCGAGTCACTCGTTTCGACGTATGGGGGAGTGACGATCGTGAAGCGGGTACAAAAACGATTCACTCCTGATTATCGTACTTTTATCGGTACAGGAAAACTCGATGAGATCATGGCGATCGGGATGGAACTCGGTGCAGAGCTCCTGATTATCGGGAATATCATGAAGAGTGCGCAGGTCTGGAATGTGAATGAACACCTCCGAAAGGCAAAATCCCTAATGCAAGCGTGGGATCGAGTCGACCTGATTCTGAAGATATTTTCTCTCCATGCGGTTTCTCCTGAAGCGAAACTCCAGATCGAACTCGCGGCGATTAAGCATATGGGGCCGCGGATTTTCGGTATGGGAATGGAACTCTCTCGTCAGGGTGGTGGTTCGAAAAATGCGAAATGACAATGAGAAACGAATACAGAAATCATGAAACGCCATCTTCGAGAAAAAGAACTCGTGCTTCTCGAGAAACTCAAAACCTATGAGCGAACTCGATCCCTCCATCGAGCCTCCCGCAAACGAAAGGGGTTACTCACGGTTGGTATTGTCGGATATACGAACGCTGGGAAGTCCACCCTTATGAATGCATTGACGGGGAAGTGAGTGCTTGCAGAAGATAAACTCTTTGCCACGCTGGGTACGAGTGTCGGAAAAATGTGGATTGCTGAGAATATGAGTGATGAGAATCAGGGTATCACCGGAAAAAATGGAACAGAAATCCTCGTGAATGATACGATCGGATTTATCCGAGATTTGCCACCAGAACTTATCGCTGCCTTCACCTCGACGCTCGAAGATAGTATCGAGTCGGATATGTTACTCCATGTGCTCGATGCGGGTGATCCATGGATCGAAGAAAAAATCCAGATCGTAGAAACCACTCTGGATACCATTGGCGCAAAGCAAAAACGATTGTATATCTTTAATAAAATCGATCGAATTTCGGAGGAACAAAAAAACGCTCTGATCGAGCGATTTTCTGAACTGAGTCCTATTTTTGTATCTGCGGTTTCATGATCGGGTATATCAGAGCTCAAGCATATCATCGCCGAGCGTACCTCTATTCCCCATATTTCATAATTTTTCCCGTTCGGCGATCGATCGTGATACGACGTGTTCGACTATTATAAGATGTAGTAATATCGAGAAGTATATTGGTCGGATCTGATATTCCACTGAATGTCATGGTATTTCCCTGAAGGACGAGATCGACACTTCAGGATCCTGGTGTAATACCACCAGTCCAAGATACTCCACTAATACTATAATTCACATCACCATCATAGTATGGAATGCTGAAGCTTCCGGTTGCAAGAATTGTGGTACCATCTTTGTAGATGATATTTATCCCCCCAGTGCTTATACGTAGTATCGTTGTTGACGCTATTTTTCCATTACTGGTTGGCATTTTTCCGATCGATGACTTGAGGGACTCATTGCGTATGAGACTCATGACTCCATTTCGGATTCGCTCCACCCGTTCGATTTCTGTTTTTGGTTTCCAAGAAGTGAGATTCGTAGCACTGAAGAAAATGAGTAACATCGCTATTACAATCAATATTTCAACCATTGTAAAGCCGGATTTTGAGGAGAGAGATTGCCTTTTCATAACAAACTTTTATTATCTGGATCAGATAGTATTCATTTTCTTTTATTTATCCAATATGAAATCCATTTTTGTCTTGTTTGTTTTACTTTTTAGTGTGGTTATGATGGACATGATTCCTTCGGCATCGGCTGCTATCTTGCCACCAGAGGCAATCAGTGGCTCTACCGCTTCTGCCATGACTTCTACAGCATCGGTTGCCATCGTATCAGTCAAGGCAATTGATGACATGAAGATTCGGGCAACCTTTACCGACGATATGGATATTGCTTCTGTACGAGCAAAGCTTACGAAACAGTCTGATAGTTCAGCGATCCGAGTACTCAGTGTGACGGGGGTTACTGACATGCCAAATGCTGTTGATGTTCTCCTTGCGTCAGCAATTCAAGAGGGAAGTGCTTATATTCTCACAGTCATTTCTGGGGTATCTACCGATGGTCGAGCCATTACTGATGGGGCTCTGGCAATCAAAGACTTCATTACTCCAGTGCCTCTCAAGAAAGCAGAAATAGTTCTGAATGCTCCTATGAATCCGAATGCGGTCAGTGCAACGACTCCTGTAGTTGTGGCAACAGGCGCTGTAACGCTTGCAAAGACGGGCATGGTACTTATCCCTCCTACTGCTCCAAAGTCAACAACAGGTGCTCTCTCTGTGACGGAAACCAAGGAGTTACCACTTACGGGCATGAATCCATTGTTGCTCTTGATCGTAGCGTTTATCGGAACCTACTTCTTCGTCCGAAAGCGGGCATAATCGAAAACTCCCGATCCGGGAGTTTATTTTTTATATATGTAATATTGTTTCATGCAGAAAAAAAGTATCGATACCACATTGGTTTTTATCGTTATAGCGCTCGTTATTTTCGGAATGATTATGATTAGCTCTGTCAGTGTGTATCCTTCTTTTAAGATTACATCACGACTCGTGACTCAGGGGATACTTGATGAACCGAATAACTCATTTTATTTGTTTAAGAATATTTCTCATGTGATTATCAGTATTTTGATGCTGATAATTTTTTCGAAAATACCATATTCATGGATCGAGAAATATATTCGAGAAATATACTTCTCGGTTTTATTCCTCTTATTTCTCGTTCTTTTCGTTGGTTCCGAGTATAATGGCGCGAAATGATGGCTCAATGTACCATGACTCCCCTCGATTCAACCAGTTGAATTCGCAAAAATTGGTCTCGTAGCGTACTTAGCGTACTTTATAAAGAAACGTCGCTCATTACTTCCGAGTCTGACGGATGGATTTCTCCCATTTTTTGGTATCGTTGGCTCAGTGTTTTTACTGCTAGCATTTCAGCCTGACTTTGGATCGATCCTGATTATTGCTCCTGTGGTGATTGCCCTGTATTTTGTGGGATGAGGGAATATTAAGTATTTATTTGTTTCTTTTTTGGTTTGTTTTATTGGGGCGAGTTCTATCTATGGTATATGAAAACTGGGGGGCGAGGAAGGCAATAAACTCAGCTATATTTCATCTCGTATGGATAATTTCTTCGGTAGTAGTATGGAATTATTCACGAAAACAAATCCTGATGGAAAAGACTATCAGATGAAACAAGGATTGATTGCGATTGGAAGTGGTGGATTTTTTGGTCTTGGATTCGGGAAGTCAATCCAAAAATTCGGATACCTTCCAGAGGTAGAGGGGGATTTTATTTTCTCGGTAATTCTCGAAGAATTAGGGTTGGTCGGTATGCTTATGCTCTTTAGTGCCTATCTTACCATCGTTTATCGATGATATACGATTTCACGAAGAGTGAAGGATCCTTTCGGGAAATATCTGGCATTTGGCATCTCCACTCTGATTATTGTACAAGTATTTGTGAATGTGGGAGTGAATCTCAATGTGGTGCCACTGACGGGAGTAACCCTTCCATTCGTGAGTTACGGTGGCTCCTCTCTGATTTCTCTGATGATCGCTATAGGAATTCTTCTGAATATCTCGCGATATACCGAAGTGAAACCGTCGAGTTCGTACGGATATACGGGAGGGAAGAGACGAGTTTTGAATTAATTTCTCATATTGGCAAATGTGAATGTTTGCAAAAAATGGAGAGTTGTGAGAAAGTATAAAAGATATTTTAATTCTTTTATGTCCGAACCAGAGAGTACATCAGATAGCTTAGAGGATTTTATAATGGATCAGGTCCAGCATGATCCTCAAGATATTGCTCGATTAGCAGAAATAATGAATGTTCCACAGGTTCGTAATGAGGTGGGATTGTTTCGGGATTCTATCAGTCAGACAAATAGCAACCTTACTCTTCTGAGAAATCGCTATGATGCACTTATTCAGTCTGATAAAATTTCTCCTGAAATGAGAGAAATCGCGGCAATACTTAATATTTTGCTCGATCAGCCACAGCTTGCTCATCAGATTTTCCAGTCTATAGATGCAGTAAATACAAAAAAAGAAATTGATGCTCAAAAAATACATCGCAATACTAGAATTCAACTCCATCAACTCCGGAAACAAGTCCCGCATATCACACGCCCTGTTACGTCAACAAGCGTGATAAAATCTGCCACAAAAAACAAGCCTGATGTTCTACCAAATTCAGCTCCTTCTAGAGTTTCTTCAGTGACATGAGAGATAAAAGTTGAACAGAAGAAAGAATGAGCGGTAATAGTGAAGCGGTCATTAGAAGCCTCAAGTGATACCCGAATCGACATGCTACCTAAAGTAAGTCTATATCGTCAGCAATTAAAGTTGGCTATCGAGAAGGCAAGTGATCAGATGGATGCACGAGAAGTTCTGGATTTACAACACATATTGGATCGTTTTTCATGAGAACTTGATTTGATTATTACCCATCCAAATTCGCAGAATCATCTGAATATTATTAA
>CAZDFE010000092.1:0-4671 GCA_964504755.1 uncultured Candidatus Peribacteria bacterium | reverse complement strand
GATAAAATTCTTATCCTCCGAAAGGAGGAGAAATTCATCAAAACTTAGAGTATGAGAGACAATTTTCTCTCCTGGATCGAAGCGTGGTGGAAGTGATGATTCTAGATGGTGTGCGATATAGAAATACGTATAAGAAATAATATTCGCGGTTCCTGTGGATACAAACCAGAGTTCCCATTCAGAACTTATGTACCCAGTCTCCTCTAATAACTCACGTTTCGCGCACTCGAGAGGATCCTCATCAGGAAAATCAAAACCTCATCCCGGAAGTGAAATAAAGGCATGTTCCCTTCCAGGTTGTTCCTGACGAGTAAGGAGAATATTTCCATCAGAAAGTATACCAATAACAAAAGCACCATCCGTAAAACGGATTCTCTCAAAACGCGAAAAGCTCCCATCATACATTTCCTGATCCCACTGATATATTTCACTGCGAATACCAGAAAACACTATTTCCGATCCTGCTGGAATTTTGCCATCATGTTTATTCATCATATATGTCTTATTTTACTTATTTTTAGTTTGAATTCTCATATAGAGGGGTTCTCATTTTTCTCGAACGAAAAATCCATCTGGCACAACCATAAGAAGCTCACTAAGAGTATAGGAATAGTCAGGAGTGCTTCCGATTCGAGAAAGAAGTTCCTGCATTTTTTCTGAAAAAAATGGAGAAAGCATCAATCCAATACGATATAATCCCACGCCAAGAATATAGAGAACTTCATTGAGTTTTTCGCGTCATTCTAGGGTTTCTGCATCGATTTTCCATGGAGCCTCGGTATCAACATAGACATTCAGTTCGGTTGCATACGCAAACACTGATTCTAGTGCATTCTTCAGATCACAACTCTCCATAGCATGGATATAGTTCGTACTCTCATAGCGCGTGTCTACGTAATCTACTGAATGTAATCTGCCATCAAGCTTGAGAGCAAGGGCAATAAAACGATTCAGGAGGTTTCCTACATTATTCGAGAGTTTCGCATTATACATGAGTATTGCTTGTTCCCGATCAAAATCCCCATCCTCTCCAATCGGAAAAGCACTAAACAAATAGAGTGCCAACATATCTCGAGAGTATGATGTAACATACTCAACCGGATCAATCACATTTCCGATCGTTTTCGACATTTTCTGACCATCAACCGTGAAGTAACCAGTAGTAAGGAGCTTCTTCGGAGCATCATACCCTGCAGACCAGAGCATCGCAAGCCAATAAATCCCATGAAACTTCACAATATCCTTTCCGATCACATGAATATCAGCAGGCCACCATTTTGATTCATCATCCTGGACCACCGTCAGATAGTTAAAAAGAGCATCATACCACACATAGGTAACCTGTGTAGGATCGAACGGGAGTGGAATACCAAACGTATTTGTTTCTCGAGAAATCGAAAAATCTTCTAACCCTCCTTTTACAAATTCGATAATCTCATGGAATCGACTCTTGGGCTGAACAAAATCTGGGTTCTTCTCAAAAAAATCCAAAATACGATCCTGGTATTTCGATAGTCGAAAAAAATAATTCTTCTCTTTCAGATGCTGGAGTGGCTTATTCGGATGATCCTGACATTTTCCATCCACGAGATCAGATTCTTTCTTAAAAGCCTCACAGCCCACGCAATACAAACCCTCATATACCCCTTCATAAATGTCTCCATTATCGAATGAACGTTGAAGTACTTTCTGGACAAACAGCTTATGCCTCTCCTCAGTCGTACGAATAAAATCAGTATATCCGATTCTGATACCATCCCATACCGCACGGTGCTTAAGTGCCATCATATCCGCATAGTCCATCACAGACATCTGCTGTGCCTCTGCGGACTCTACGACTTTCTGAGAATTCTCGTCCACTCCGGTAGAAAAACGAACCTCAGACCCCTGAAGTGTCTGGTATCGAGACAATGTATCAGCAATCAATGAAGAATACGCATGCCCGATATGTGGAACACCGTTCGAGTAGTAAATAGGAGTGGTAATAAAAAACTTTTTTTTCATGGGTCAATTCGGAAGTAATAATTTCGGGGGATTATAGCTGGACTTCCAGAAAAAACAAATATACTCATATAAAAATTATGAAATACCTCTCCCCTATCATCATCACCTGTTTCGTTGGTGGAATATCTCTTTGTATTGGATTTTATGCTGGAAAATATTTCTCACCTATACCCAGTATTTCTGAATGAGAAATTATCGATTCCCCTATAGAAGAGCATGGGGTACGACAACATGGGGAGTACGTATACACCAACCCCTTGCTCGAATGTGAAAATAATAGCACCTTCGCCAAGCAAAAATATATCCCATTCGAAAATACTATTCTTTCCAGAATAGAAAAAGAGATCGAAGTACCGAATCCCGATCTTCATCTCTCAGTATATTTCCGAAATCTGAATAATGGTCCTTGGTTCGGAATCCGAGAAAATGAGGGATTTGCACCAGCAAGCCTGATGAAGATATCAATCCTCATCTCCTATCTGAAAATGTCGGAATCATATCCTACACTCCTAGGAAGGGTAGTTCCAGTTACGAATGGAATGGATGGATTGAAACAAACTTTCGAACCAGAATCATGAGCAAAAATCGGGTCTGGATATACGATAGAAGATCTCTTGCGATACATGATCATATATTCAGATAATACCGCAACGAATACACTCCTCGAACACTTACCAAATACCGTACAAGCAAAAACACTCCAGGAATTAGGCATCCCCCTCCCAGATGGAAAATCAATGGAGTATCTCGTGACTGTAAAAGAATATGCATCATTTTTTCGCGTACTCTATAACTCCTCATACCTCAGTCGAGAAAAATCGGAACTTGCTCTGAAAATACTCTCTGAAAGTACATTTAATAACGGTATTACGAAGTTAATTCCAGAAGCCATTCCAGTAGCTCACAAGTTCTGAGAACGTGAATCCCTCGATGGATCAGGAAATGTAATACAACAACTCCATGATTGCGGGATCGTCTATCATACGAACTACCCCTACCTCATCTGTGTCATGAGTCGATGAACGGTAGCCATGAGCACCCTCGAAAAAGCCCTTCAAGATACTTCTGGGATCATCTATTCTGAAATCAATACTCGATACGGAAATATAAAATAAATTCTTGTAAGAAAAATATAAAAAAATTTTGACTTTCGAAACGAGTTCTATAATATGCATGCGTTCCAAGAAATGAGAAATCATCGATATGGAAATACTTGCATATATTCCCCGATAGCTCAGCGGTAGAGCAACCGGCTGTTAACCGGTAGGTCATAGGTTCGAATCCTATTCGGGGAGCCATATAAATTCTAAAAACTCCTCGTGTAAATACGGAGAGTTTTTTATTTTTCTCTCGAAAGAATATGAATCATCTGAATATCAACATCGAAAAATATGAAGTCGACGGAACCATTCTTCTCGGCCCAATCCATGCTATCGTAAATATGGATGATCGAATCGCAATCGTCGGGAGAAATGGAATCGGGAAAAGCACATTTATGAAGATTCTGACGGGAGAAATTTCTGAATATCATGGCACTATCGATACGGTAGGAACGATAACGATCGGATACTTGGAGCAGATTCAGTTTATGGATGAGTCCAAAAGTATTCGAGATGAACTCAAAGATGCCTTTATCCCCATTCGTCAATTAGAGAAAATCATACAAGCAGAGGAGGAGAAGCTCGAAGATACATGAGAATATGATCTCTACACCGAATCCCTCGAACAATATCGACTCCTGGGTGGATACATCTATGAAAATGAAGTCGAAAAAGTAGCTCGTGGCATCGGGATTTTCCATCTCCTCGAACGAAAACTCTCAGAAGTATCTGGAGGAGAACGTACGAAAATCGCACTCGCGAAAGTCCTCCTCTCAAAACCCGACTTTCTCCTCCTCGATGAACCGACGAACTTCATCGACCTTACAAGTGTCGAATGGCTCGAAAGATACCTCGAAGAAACCTGGAAATGAGGCTATATGATCATTTCCCATGACCGAGAATTCCTCGATCGTACGTGCTCAAAAGTGATCGAAGTACTCGGCCCTGTAGGCATAGAACTATATCATGGGAACTACTCTTTCTCCGTGGAAGCCAAAGAACATGCCCTAACTAGAAAACTCAAGGCCTACGAAGAACAGCAGACAGAATTCGAGAGCGAGAAAGCCCTGATTAACCGATTTCGTGCTGGCTCGAGAGCCAGTTTCGCAAAAAGCCGAGAGCGAGCCCTCGAAAAAGTGGAACTCCTCGAAAAACCCATGACCCCACCCATTTCCCATTTTGTATTCGATACACCGAGAGAACAACCTCCAGAAATGATGATTCGTGGAGAAGATGTTTTCATCGGACGAAAGGAACCCCTTTTTTATATCAGGCATATTTCTCTTCGCGCGGGTGAACGTATCGGTATTGTGGGAGAAAATGGGGCAGGAAAAAGCACCTTCCTCAAAACGCTCCTTGGGAATATTTCAGTACTGGAAGGATACCTCGATCTCGCACGAAATATAAAAATAGGCTACTACAGTCAGCTCCATGAATCCCTCGATATCGAGAAAACAATACTTGAGAACTTTCATCTCCACGGACTCAATTATACTACAGAACGAATCGGTGGGATTATTACGAAATATAACTTCGGATATCATGATACAGGAAAGCGAGTGAAATC
>CAZDFE010000091.1:0-4722 GCA_964504755.1 uncultured Candidatus Peribacteria bacterium | reverse complement strand
CACGAGAAGTTCTTGATTTACAACCCATATTGGATCGTTTTTCATGAGTACTTGATTTGATTATTACCCATCCAAATTCGCAGAATCATCTGAATATTATTAAGGCATATCTAAAAAATATTGAAGGCTTAATTCAGGAGGTGGGTAAGATTGATAGAAAAGCAGTAACCAATTTTCGGAATCAAGTGCGGAATGCAAATCCGAATCTTCCAATTTCGGATGATCGAATGTATCTCCTTGCTCTCATTAATGTTCATCTCTATAAGAATTATTTAGTACAAGGAACGGCTATTCGGATGGCATATCTCGATACAGAAATAATAACTCCTGAGAAAAAATGACTCCAGAAAATGTATCCAAAAGAGAATCTGGCGCGTATGCGAAATACGCTTTTAACTCTTGATCAGAAGTATAACATCAAGATTTCTTCTCAATTCGAAAAGGCACTCCGCGAATGAAAGGCATCTGATAGTATTTTTTGAGTAGCTGGGAGAGTGATGCAGGATATGTGAATCCAAGATCGAAATCAACGCCAGAACGCGATGATGGAATATGCTCAGGCGTTTGAGGAATTCGATGGTATCAATCAAGATGCTGACCGATTTCGTATGCTAACACACTCTTTTGTATGAAAGGGTGATTTTATAGCTTCATCATCTCCGAAATTTCCAGAAGCAGAAAGTATGGAATCCATCTTTACCTTTGTGGAATCGCAACTCGTGACTCAGGGATTTGATACTAAAGAGCTAAACATGATGCAAAATATTCTTGAGTCATTAATACCCGTTCATGGTGATATCAAACAAATTTGAAATAATGGAAATGAGATTATTACCTGATATGGTATACATGGAGAAAAAATAACTGGATTCAAGAAAGTAATGGCAGCGGTTGGAATGATCCTGGGTGTTCTATGACTTTTTACAGGACTCAGTAATCTCAAAAAAATAGGAAATATTAAAAAGCTTTTGGAAGCTATGCGAATGAAAAGAATCCAAAAAACACAAACACTTAGTGTAGAAGAAAGTTTATATAAAGAAAATTCTGGATGAAATGCTCGTGCTACGAGATATGTGCGTACTATTAGACCTTTGGATTATACAGACCCTGCAAGAAAAGATATCAGTAACCTTCTTGAAATAGTATATCCAAATATCTCTCCTGATATACGGAAGAGCCGGGCTTCTCAATTTAGTATGTATCTTAAGAGTAGTCCAGAAGCTCTTTCGGATTATAACAGATTACAAATTGATTTTGAGAAAACAAAATCTCAATCGGATTTTAATTCTGGCTTAAAGTGATTATATGATAATTGGGAGAGATCTAAATCATTGGATAAGTCTACTAAGGTAGATAGACGGGTTATAATTGAGGATACATTGGAAACTCATAATATTCGAGCTTGAGAATCTTCTTACCTGACACAAATTCGCGCACTCGATAATCCTCAATTTGTGAATATGCTACGAACCGAATATCGTTCCCATCCTGAGAATGCTATCAATACGCTCGAACGAATTGCTCTCGAAAGTAGCGAAGTCCAAGATACGATCCTTTCTTCTCCTGAAAAAATGAGAGCGTATATGGAGGCTACTCGATCAATGAGTCGTGCTGATATTGTAAATATCGGGAAGATACGATGAAATATACGGGATTTTGATAACCTCATGGAGACGCTGGATGAAAAAAAGTGAAATCGTTCTTTGCAAGCCCTTCTGAGTGAGTTATCTGATCTTCAGAACAAAGGTTGAGTGGAGCTTGATACCTATGCTTCCATGCTCAAGAAAAGAAAAATGATCATCGAGAAATATAGAACTTCTTTGCTCGATGGCGCTCCTGAAAACACCGTTCTCTCGAAAGAAAAACAAAAGTTATTACAAGAATTCTCAGTTCGTCGACTCGAAGAAATGAAACAAGAGATATTTCTCCGTTGAGCAAAGGTTGATAAAGTGTTCTGAACTGATGCATATGGCCAGATTCGCAATATGGAGTTGCTACAAAAGCTTCGCAAGATCGAATCTCAGGATGGAGTTCCAACCATTATTGAGATTACTCCATGAAGATGTATCTCTATACTCCGAGCAGGGGAAACGAAGGATGGAATTATTACCTATCAGATTCGATTTGATATTCAGAAAGGTCTCGATGGTAAACATTCTCCATTTCCTGATTTTGGATGAGCGGTTCCTATAAGTATTAATACGAAAACTGGGGTGATTCAAGAGGGCTCTATTGTTGCTTCTACCCCAAAAAATGATCAAGTGGCACGCTATAAGAATGATCTTGATACGTTCATAAAGAATTACTTCCCAGAATCAAAAAGATGAATTACTGGAGTAGAGAATGTTCATCAAATCGGAAAAAAAGTGCTCGAATATCCAGGTGGGAAAATCTCGAATCTCGGGACTCGTATGGATGATGGAAAGGAGCGTAGTATATTTCTGATCGAAGCAGAAAAGGTGATTGATGGAAAGCAGGCGAAGTTCCAGTTACAATTCGAACGAAGAAATGATCCAGAGGGTTGGAAAATCTATGTTGGTGCCCTCTCTGGCGGAACGGATAGTGGTGCAGAGAAAAGTAAGATGACTCAAGAAATCCTGAAAGATGCTTTCCAGGCAGTAATGAAAAATTCTACCCTTACACAAAAGAAAGAGATATTTGGTCTGGATGGTGTTATCTCCTCTATAACTTCGAGAGGTTCGGGGATTATCGAATACTTTCGTATGAAATGATCCCGACCCGAATATCACTATCATAGCCTCCAGGAAATTTTCGAAAACTTTAAATTCTAAACTTTCTATTTTATGCAGAAGCCACACAATACTGCCCCTATACAACCAAATACAAGAGAAACTTTGATACAAAATATTAAGGAAGCATTAGGGTCGATTATCACTTCTTTGCAACAGTATGATAATTCATCAAAAAATTCTGGATACGCACGAATTCAAGAAGAGGATATCCAAGAGGAAATATCAACAATCATTACTAGGCTTATGGATCATTGTCAACTCAATGACGCCTCTGAACTTATTCCAGCACTTGTCGAATGGTATTTTCTAGTTTCACTTTTGAAAGATGCTTCACCCAGTGGGGGTCCTTATATTCTTCGCCCAGAATTATGAGAGAATGATGAGGATGGTTACTATCGAGCCATTGAGAAATTAACAACATTGCATGCTTCCTTGATGGAATGTGGCAAGCAGTACCCTGAGTTCTCAGAGATAATTTCTCAAGCTATTTCAGTGAGTCCTCGCCTAGTAAATCAATGAAAAAAAAAGGTTAGGTCAATTTTGTAATCGTTATTTTGCAAAAATAAAACAATTATGCCATACTGTATCAGTATGGTTTTTATCTATTAATAGATACCCTGTAATTTTTATGTGAAGACTTGAGGAAATTCTTGAATGAGATTCATCCTGAGATACCTGATGAAAAACGGAAGGTGTTATTCAGTTGCATCAAGGTGCAACACTTCACTTAGTTTCTTCATGAGAATGAGAAAAGAATATACATGATGGAGAAGCTCCAAAAGTTTCTGAAACTCCAGCGGCTATTTCATGAGAACCTCATGAAGATGCAGTTAATAATTCTGAATGAGAGATAGAGTATCAATATATCAATAGTTATATAGATCAACTATCTGTATACGCTCAGGGAGATAAACTATCTGAGGCTGCATGGGCGAGAATCCTTCAGACGATCGAGCGGGTACAAAATGGGGAAACATGAATCAATATGGTTACAGTGGGTTCTATCCTAGGAAAAAAACTTGAGCAGATAATAGGCATCAAACGAGGATATATTCAGAAGTGAAAAAATATGCTATTCTGAACATCAGAGATTCGAAATCATTTCGAAGAGCTTGATATGCTTCTCGGATATAAGATCCTTTTGCCAATTATTCGTACAACAGAGGAAATAGGAAACATGGAACAAAAAGCATTTCTATCATGGGTTCGAGATGCAAAGAGCCCCGTTATTATACAGCTCCAGTCTGGTCGATACCTCTCGATCGCACACTCAGCGAATTCTATCTATATGATACGAGGATTGGATGATGTGAATAGGAATGATTTTACCACTTCTTCCAAGAATAAAGTTATTACCTTTCCAGAATTTTCGAGTATTGCGACGGTACATATCGATGATAGTGGCTACCCATACCTATAACCATCATGTTCACATGAATGTGGGTGAGACGAGGTCTTTTGAGGATAAAAAGAATGTATTTACACAAGATGTGGAAACTCTTTTTAGTGAGATAGGAATAACCCCATCGCAGAAAGTTGATCTGTGAGAGTGCTTGATTGATACAGAGGCGGTTCGATTTACCCATATTGGCGAAAGGAATATGAGTCATAATGGTGTATGAAATGTATATCTTGCTGAAGTGAATTATCAGGACTCATGATATCAGTTAGAGCTGACATTCTACCGGGATATAACAGGGCTGTTACGAGTATATATTGGAGCATTTATCGGGAATGGTGATGCCATGACTTCTACGATACTCAGTATTCTCGTGGGAGAGACATTTCCGATTCTGAAATTATTCAGATCAAAAAAGGGTACCATATTTCTCGAAAAAATATGAGATTGATATAGAAATATGTGTACGAGTATTCAGAGTATGAAAATATTAGGAGGAATTCCTTGGGTAGTCGAACACTTCCGTAGCAGGCGTGAGGCTGATGGAAGTTCACGATTACTCGTTTGAGT
>CAZDFE010000090.1:0-4797 GCA_964504755.1 uncultured Candidatus Peribacteria bacterium | reverse complement strand
GCCTCTACCACATCAGAACTTCCATGGTCTACGAAAAGTCTTATTGCTACGAGTGACTTTTTACGCAATCATATAGTAGCATTATTCGTATTGCTCTTTGCAGGTGGATTTCTCTTTATTGGATATATTCGTACCGAATACGGGCGTACATGGTGGGATCGAGTCAAGGTATCATTTCCTCTCATCGGAACCGTATACAAGAATTATCTCATTGCACGAAGTATGTCTACCTTTCATTTGCTCACGAGTTCAGGAGTGAGTATCGTCCGTACCCTTCAGCTTACAGGAGCGAGTTCTGGAAATAGGGTTTTGGAATCATTATTTCGAGTGGTGTCGGATGATGTCTCACATGGAACCAAAATATCAGCCTCTATGCGACTCCAGGATGTGGACGGATATTTTTTCACTCCTGATATCCTGCAGATGGTCGAGAGTGCCGAGAAAACCTCAACCATATCTACCGTAACGAATAAAATTGCTATCCAATATCGCCGTGAAGTCGATATTGCTCTGGGTACAATGGTAAAGTTTATCGAACCAGTTGCTTTACTCATAGCCGGTGTATTTGTGCTTTGGTTTGCTATTTCGATCTTTTCTGCGATTATGCAGGTGGTATCTATTGCTGGCAGTTAACTACGATATATGATTTCTCTTCGAAATACATCTGGGTTTACCCTCGTAGAAATCATGATCGTACTCTCTATGTTCTTGATTCTTTTTAGTATTTCGCTCTTTCCGTATAATTTCTATATGGATCGAGCTCGGGTGGAGAATTCGATGGACACGATCCGGCAAGAATGGATACTTATGCATCAGTCGATAAAAAATGGTCTGCTCTACGATAATTCGAGCCATGCGCATGCGTATATTTCTCTCGAAAAAGGGAAATGAGAAATGGATATATACACTTCTACCGGTACAATGAGTCCAAAAAAACTCTATAAGTCTATACCATTCGATGGTTCCGTTGAGGTGATTGATTTTTCTGGAATAGAACTCGGCAGTGCTCAGTGAGTCGTTTATCATATAGCTCCACCGATGGCTACGGGATCATTTTCTACTGGAAGTATAGAGCAATCACTTACGGGCATTATTCTCACTATTGGGTATTCATGAGCGACACTCGAATCGCGCCGAGCCCGTCAAGTGCTTCTTCGGCCTTACTATGACTAATTCTATGCATCAATTCCCCTGACACATCTTGCGGCAAAAAGGGTTTACCCTCGTAGAGCTTATGATCGGAATGCTCATTTTTTCGATTGGACTCACGGGAATTCTCGCTCTTTTGCATTCGACGATTCAGAATTCATGGTATTCTCGACATGAAATACAGGCATCCAATATCCTTCGAGAACAGGTTGAACTCGTGAAGAATATCAGAAATTCGAATGTTCGCAGTTTTCTCCCGTTCGATCGACTCTATGCAGAATGAGCGCTGACAGTGGATTCATTCTCAGGAGTTTTTGTGGTAGAAAATGATTACCGTTCCTCGAATCTTACGATTGCGTCTGATGGAAATATCCTCTCAAGTCCAGTATATATACGAGAAATTAGCACCAATTTTCCCACAACACTCGAAGATCAATTCCAAAAAACAAGACTCTATCTGGATGCCTATGGACGATATACGCATACTCCTACTGCGACAGGAACCGTGTATGCTTCATATATTCAGATGCAACCACTCAATGTTCCAGGAGTTTGAGTTCTCAAACGTGATGGAAAAATCCAATGATATCAGATAACCGCACACGTTATCGTACAAGATCGAGTATATCAAGAATATGACTTGCGCACGATTATCACGGATTGGAAAAAATAATTTCATACGCTATGCAGATTTTTCGAAATACATCAGGGTTTACCATGGTAGAAATGGTTATTGCCGTCACAATTTTCTCTTTTATGAGTATTGCGATGATTTCGACCTATATCCAAACGACGAATACAAGTACGAAGTTGCGAATGACACGACTCCTTTCGGAATCGGCCCGAGAAATTACAGAGCGAATTGCGGATGATGTACGTACACAGGGGATTAGTATTACGAATAGTAGTTATGATGATCACACGGTGGGTAATGAGCTTTGGAGGGCTCCTGACTATTCGACTTATGGGGGCGAGATACTGGCCGTGGGTTTAGAAAATACATCGACTAAGAAATACATATTTGGTAAAAAACAGGGGAATCTGCTCGGACATTGTACTCCTATCGATCAGATGCAACCATCGACCCACTGTGGACTCTATGTTGTAAATAATAATGATTTTGCATCAGCGTGGAATATACTCGATAGCTTTGTTCCTGAAGAGGAGAAAAAGCGTGTAAAACTCGAACACTTTCGATTCTATATTTCTGGGAATGGTATAGGAACAGAAAAGAAAGTAACTCTCGTCTTCACTCTGAAGCTTATGCCTCGTATCGGAATCCCAGCGAGTATGGTTGAAAGCACGAAGATGACGATCCAGACAACGATTAGTGAACGTTTTTTTCATGATTCATAACTCTATGCTCGCACCGTATTTTCTCAGAACACATCGTGGTTTTTCTATTCTCGTCGCACTCGGAACGGTCGGGGTATTGTTGATTATTGTGACGGGACTTGCTACGATCTATATAAATGAAATGAAGCTTTCTCGTATGCAATATGATAATATTATCGCATATGCTGGAAGTGAAGGAGCCTTCGAATATGCGCTCCTCAAGGTAAAAAATCATCGTGAGTGATTTGCTGATAGCATCGAATCGACTGATACGGAGACGAGTTTACTTCGTGGAGAAACGAATAGGACGATTGGGGTTGATATGAAGTATCAGATACGTGCCCATTCCTCCCGAGAAACATTTCCTCTTCGAAATAATGAACACCTAATTCTCCCTCTTTTTATAGCTCAGATGGATCCAATCAATGGATCTACTACCTCAAAAAATCCTCTCTATACCCCCCTGACAACTCCTGTGACCTCTATTATAAAAATGGAAACTTCCGCTTCTGAAAGTGATATTTCATGGAGTATTATCGCTATGAAGAATGGGAAAAATATCGGAATATCAGGAAGTGGGATGATAATTCCGGGAAAAACAGGAATTCTTCGAACCAATGGTATCGATTGTTATGATGCTTTCGGGAGAATCACGATATGTAATGGTTCTGAGAAGGAGGCATTAGATTATTTTTATGATGAATCGATACGTATCGACACCTTTCTTTCCTCGGATATTACAGATCCGTATCTTCTCGTATATAATGCAGGATCAGATGCGAATATTTCTCTAGAAACGAATACACCGTTTGCTCTTCCGAAACTCGAGGTAATGACTGAAGTTCGTAAAGGGAACGCACTTCAGTCAATCCGATTCCAAGAAGATAAAACGCGCTACTATGATGCTCTGAAGTATGGAATCTATAATAGTGGCCTCTAGAAAATAAAAAAACCTCATTTGAGGTTTTTTTATTCGAAATCAAACTCACCGTCACGCGCACGTTCGACTTCGTAGAATTTTTGTTGTTGTTTTTCGAATTTGAGATCAACCTGTCCAGTAGGACCATTACGATTTTTTCGGATGAGAATATTTGTAATTCCTGGTGATTCGGAGAATTCATTATAGTAGTCATCACGGTAGAGCATCATGATAACATCCGCATCCTGCTCGATCGATCCTGATTCACGAAGGTCAGACATAACGGGGCGCTTGTCAGGACGAGCTTCGAGAGCACGAGAGAGCTGAGAGAGAGCAATAACCGGAACATCGAGTTCACGAGCGAGAGACTTGAGTCCGCGAGAAATCTCAGAAACTTCCTGAACACGATTCATGCTATTCCCATTCGACATAAGCTGGAGATAGTCGATGATGACGAGATCCAGTCCTGATTCCATCTTGAGTCGCCGAGCTTTCGACTTGAGTTCCACGAGACCTGCACCTGCTGGAGAATCATCCATATAAATTTTTGATCGAGAGAGTCGTTCGAGGGCATCTCCCATTTTTGCGAATTCATCTTCAGAGAGCTTTCCTTTCTGGAGCTTCCAGCTATCTACTGCCATTGCTGCAGCAATGAGACGATCCGTGAGTTGCTCTTTCGACATTTCGAGAGAGAAAATCGCGACATGCCTCCCTGTTTCTGCGACATTCTGTGCAAAATTCAATGACATAGCGGTTTTTCCCATCGATGGACGAGCCGCGAGGATCACCAGATCACCACGCTTGAATCCACCCAGCTTAAAGTCAAAACTCGCATATCCGATAGGAATGCTCGAATGTTGTGCCATAGTCGGATCTGCATGAATAGCAGCAAATTCTTCATATCGAGCATTGAGAATATCCTTGATGGGAGTCAGTTTATTCTGGATAAAGGTTTGTGTCACGGAAAAAAGGGATTTCTCTGCCTTTTCGAGTAACTCCTTTGTTTCTGCTTCTTCATTAAATCCGCACTGAACAATCTCTGTTCCTGCGCGAATGAGCTTTCGAAGAACGCTTTTATTTTTTACGATTTGAGCATATTGATAGATGTTGGCACTGGTAAATACTTGCACCATGAGATCACCGAGAATAGCATCTCCTCCGATGGATTCGAGTTTTTTTTGATCATCGATGACTTCGCGAACCGTGATAGAATCGATTGGACGATTGCGAACAAATAGATCCATCATGGCTGCATAGATAATACTATGTGCTGGATCGTAAAAATCTTCTGGTATCAGCAGATTGGCAATCTGGATGATCCCATCTTTATCGATCAAGACGGAACCAAGAACTCATCGTTCAGCTTCGATGCTATGAGGAGGGGTAGTGAGGGC
>CAZDFE010000089.1:0-4798 GCA_964504755.1 uncultured Candidatus Peribacteria bacterium | reverse complement strand
GTATACGTATGGAACCAGCGCGTTGCTTCTCCTACCGTATCACCCGCACTATAGGAGAGAAGCATGCGATTATTCCCCTTCCAGCCAATACCCGAATTCTCACGCAATACCCCAAGGGAATCGAAACTATTCGGTCAGAGAAGAGACTCATCGAGTTGAGTTTCTTCAGAAGGACGCACTATCTGATACCCCTGATGGTTCGTATCGAATACGGTATCATAGGATGCTTCGAGTGCATAACTCGCCGAATCATCTATATAGGTACGGTTCGGTTGGAGTATCCCCGAGCGAATATTGGTTTTTCCGACACTTTGATTCATATCTGTTGCCACGAGAATACGACCAATAACAGTATCATTCTCACGAATATCGAGTACCAAATGTCGAGAAGAAAGTTCCTCATTCGGAATGAGTTGCACCGATGTGGGGAAATTCCATACTCCATTTTCTGTTACTGAGAATACAGGAGTGGTATCACGATAGAGAAAAAGTGTATTATTCTCGAGCGCCCCCGTATAGAGAGTGGTATCCAGAGGAATGAGCCGAAGACTCGGTCGATCGAGAACACCGATACAACCCGGATCGATCGCCCCATCATGACACACCGAGATATCCACACGAGAGAGTGGATAAGCAATCTGTGCTACCTGTGTGCGCATGACAGCATCATACGCACTGAGCATAAGTACTCATTTCTCGATACGAGCATTCGATTCCATAGCAACATCACTAGACTTCCCGAGAGAAAATCCACCACCAGGGACCGTCTGGAAAAGTACATTACGTGCGTATGGAGAATGCAGTATCGTACTCACTGCGAGGCTCTGTGAGGCCCCAGGAGTAACATCGTACAAAATATCTTCTCCTTCTCGCAAGTAGGAATCCCCAGCAAGAACGGAATATCGAGCATTATAATCCGCACTAAATTTCCATGATACTTCTGCTTCTGGTATAAATACGGAAGCCTTGGGAATGCCACGAAATATATGTTCGCCATCTGTATCTGTATAGCGAATCTCATTTTGTAAGAGTCATGGTACATTCACTGTATAAAATCCAGCATTTCGGATCATCGAGTACACACCATCCGAAAAAGCGATCGACTCAGGTGCATCCGCATTTCGGACGATCGAACCCGTCATATTCGCACGAGTCGCATTTCCATATCGGTCTAATAATTTCCAGTTTACTTGCTGATCCGTGATAGAATGAGCAATGGAAAGTGGAATCCCTGGTCGAACCGAGAAAATAATATCAGGAACGGTTCCGATACCTGGAACCGTTATCGACAAGGCATGATCCCCAGCAAGTCGTCCTGGCGTAAAGGTAAAATAATCCGAAATTCCATCTTCGATTCGGACCGCATCGACGGAGAATGATCCTGCATTCTCTGGGAGTTGGAGATGGGCTACGGATGAGAATCCGTTGATCTGCTGATTCTGATTATCGAGAACTCTGATTCGCACAGGAACACCAGCTCCACCCACTTGAGGTACACCACCGACTCGCTCGAGTTGGAGCTTCGCACTTTCGAGAATTCGAATCGAGAGGGACTGGGTTTTTATGCCATCGATAGTTACCACGAGCTTCATCTGCCCTGGGGTATCCGAACCAAAGGCAATCATACTCTCGCTTTCCATTGTATCACGCTCGATCACGGTTTTTTGTGAACCATCAGTATCGAGCATATATCCACCGGTCGTCTCGATACGCATGGTGTGAAACTCAGGTGAGAGGAGATTTCCGAGTCGATCCGTCAATCGAACAAAACCAAATGTCGATGTCCCATGAAGAATCGCACTCGATACTGGAAGAATCGTAATGCTATCGAATGGTCCCGATCGTACTGCGAGAGTAGTTGTCCCCATTCGTCCAGTCGCATCACGCGCGACAAACTTATAAACACCGATACGTTTCGTATAATCGACAGGAATCGTATATGAATTCGATGAAATTACTACTCCTGATGCAATGAGGGCTCCATCCACATCATCATAGATATCAAGCAAATATGGAAGGGTTGCAGGAAGTGCACTTCCGGATGTATTTTTTGGACTCAGAGAAAGAGTAACACTCTCTGAAAATGCAGTGTCAATCGTTCCCGTAGCACTTCCATTGGCCATGGGTTGCATTTCGAGAAATTCATCACTCACTCGCACATTGAATACCTGTGATGTTGCCGTATAGACTCCACCGTCTGCATAGGGTATAGAAATCGTTGCCTGAAGTTGTATCGTAGCAAGCTTTGATTTCGATAGAGCAACAAACTGCGCTCATCGCTGGCTATAAGGAGCTCTCGATGGAGTAATTTCGAGATAGGATGCTTGCTGATCTTTCGAAATGTTTTTCCCATCAGCATTCACAGAGATGATATCGAGTGCTACCGTCGCGTCCGATGTGAGTTCGATATGCGCATTATCCGATGTGATAAAATCAAATCCAATTTCGACCGCATCATTTCGAGCAATATTTGGTCGCGGGAGGGTATATACGAGACGTGCTGCATCATAGTAGGTCCGCAGAGCTCCTGAGAGTGCTGATGGTGGCACAACACTCGGACGATTGACCCCTGTATTTCCGATCGTATTCCCACCACAAGAGCCTCCCATAATCTTTGGAGGAAGAAGGGTCTTAATCCAACAGAAAATAGCACTCGGCCACTGGAATAATGGAACTCCATCAGGGGGACCACATTCAGCAGACTGTTTCGGTCCGCTCGAATCAAGCGCTGTATCTTCTTCTGAGAGATTGATTCATTCGAGTTCTGCGAGCGCAAGGGAATACTCTTGGAGCTCTTCTTTCTGTGCACCATCAGCACCTCAGAGAGCATTACGACCAAATGAAGTCAGACCAAGGTACGCAATATCATAGCCTTCACTGAGGTACGGGATGACTGGAGGTGTGGTTCATATCGTTTTTGTCTCATCGATATGTGAGTACGAAAGAGCTGATTGAACCATAGAAGCATATTTCTCGGTCACATCAGGATGGAGCCACTGCTTGGCCTGGAGAACCTTTTCGAGAACCGCATCCGAAATATAATCATTCCAGTTGAGTGGACTTGCTGGAAGTGATGCCGTTCCGATATACGGCGCGATTGGAGAATTCGCCGATGTATTTTCTTTTGTGAGGATAACATTCCATTCCTGATTCGAAATATCAGTAAGCCATTTTCGCAGACTTCCTATATCGGTACCCACTGCCTGGAAAAAGTTCGGATACGTAATACGAGCCACATTCCCCTTCGGAGTAAGGAACTCCAATGAACGAACTTCGTCGATCGCAAGAGATGGAGTCGTAATACCCGTCTCTGCAGCAAGATACTCTTCTGGTGTAGGAGAAATATGTGTCAAAGTCGATGGCACCGAGTGATAGTATCGATCTTCATAGTCAGTATTATCGACCGTATAGGTATACGCTCCTTCCGAATCAGCATACGTATAGATACAACTGCGATTGGCAGATGTGATTGACTTTCCATCAACATATATCGATCCTACGAGACACGAACGATTCGCATACTCTTGTATACTCTGAGCGAGATCGGGCACAGCGGTATTCACGACATGTTCCGTTAAACACGTGAATCGAGGGGTCTTCGGCATAGCGCTACAAAATTGTCATCCGTTATTCCATTCATTGGGCCAGTTTCCGCTACAGGTGGAAGGATTGAGATAATCACCCTGATGGTAGCTATACTGATAGGGTTGTAGAAGTGTATATTGATAGCGATTCGTGAGACAGTCGAGGGGAGAAGCCTGAGCGATTCGTTTGGTTTCTTTCATTCCTTCGAGAGAAAAAATGGGACGATTGTATCCCGTAAAACTCGTACCATTCGGATCGGAGTAGAGGAAACTCGATGCATCTCCATTCGGATCAGAAGCGAGTCGAAGGAGTGAGTTTTTTCCCCAATAGGCTGTAATTTTTGGAACATTCGTATTCTGGTCGAAACACGCATAGTTAGCTTTTTTATGGATCTTCACGAGTTCTTCTGTGTCCGATGCGAGGAGGTTAGCATGAGATTCAGTTGCATGCACATTATATCCGACATTTGCCTCTACGAGGATGGAACGACCGAACTCAGCCTGATCTCAGGCAACCCCACGAGCAATGGTACACTGATCAGCAGAAGTGATAGAACTCGCTTCTTTTCCGAAGAAATAATTACGAAATTCCTGAGTATAACTTCCCGTATGATCTCCAGGATTGACGGATGGGTTTCCGACAGATCGAACGGTGGAACGGTCGAATACGATAAGGTTCGCCGCATGCTTCGAACGAACAATATCAGTAATTGATGCCTCTAGAGCATCGTTCGCTTCCTTGAGGGTTCGGGCAGCAAATTCATCCGTCATAGTTACTAGGAGTGAACCCTGATCTACACGAACGGTCGAGCCGCTCGTATAACGACCCGCATTATGGACATACAGTTGTTCATCACTAAGTGTTTTCGAATTAATAATCTCGAAAAAACGCTTCGTAAAAGAACGAATCGGCTGAACGGTCTGAATATCTGGCATCTTCGCAATCGTCTCAGGATCGAGGACATCGGACGTTGGTGTAATTCCGAGAGATACGAGCGTCGCATTTTGATCACTATTATTTTTCTCATCATAGGCCTTCAGAACCGAATTAATATCAGATAAGAGATATTTCGAGAATCGCTTGTAAGCAAAATTCTCCATGTTTTTGATCGAGAGAACGTACTGATACAACGCACGGAAATCGAGAGCCGCCGACTCGTTATATCCATCGTAATAAAATACTCGCGGAGGCAATGAGGAAGGAGTGAATTTCC
>CAZDFE010000088.1:0-4850 GCA_964504755.1 uncultured Candidatus Peribacteria bacterium | reverse complement strand
GAAATAAATTGGATATACGTAGATGAATATAAAGACTTTTCCGAGGTTGTGGGGACGGCCCAAAGTATTGTGGAAAATTTCAGTAAAAAATTTAAAGGACGAGTATGAAGCGTTTTTTTAGTGTTAAAAGAATAATTATGGCTGTTTTTATAGGTATACTGGTATATGTGGTATATCGCTTTGTTTCATGCAAATATATGGATTTGGAAACTCAAATGGCGCAAAAGGGCGAAGTGAAAGAACACTATCCTGCGATTTCTTCATCTTTACGGTAGAAATCAGCTCCATTGCTTTCGTGATTTTCCCAGTATTTTTAATGGATTTAATTCGAGATTTTATTTCTTTTCCGTTAGCCATACAAATAATTCAAAATTAAAGTGAGTAAACGAATGAATTATTTTTTCTTCGTAAAGAGTTCACCGAAGTTTTCGAGGAATTCAGAAAGTCGTGCCTTGGTCTCGTCTGAGAAGTCCTTTGATTCACGAATAGCGGTCAATATTTTTTCTTCACGATCAAGAGCAAGATAGAGATCATGCTCGTACTGACGAAGTTGTTCTACATGTATCTTATCGAGATACCCCGCAGAACCTGCAAAAATCATAGCAACTTGCTTTTCGAATGCCACTGGAGAGTAAATATCCTGCTTCAGGATTTCTACCATACGTTTTCCACGTTCCAATTGTTTCTTGGTATCAGCATCGAGGTCTGAAGCAAACTGAGCGAACGCTTCGAGTTCACGGTATTGAGCAAGAGAAAGCTTCAGAGTTCCAGCATTTTTCTTCATCGCCTTGGTCTGTGCAGAACCACCCACACGAGAAACGGAAAGTCCAACATTAATCGCTGGCTTTACCCCCGCATTAAAGAGTCCTGATTCGAGAAATATCTGTCCATCAGTGATCGAGATCACATTCGTCGGAACGTAGGCGGATACATCACCACCTTGCGTTTCAATGATCGGAAGTGCGGTCATAGAACCTGCTCCAAGCTCATCATTAAGTTTCGCAGCACGCTCGAGAAGGCGAGAGTGGAGATAGAACACGTCCCCAGGATACGCTTCACGTCCTGGTGGACGACGAAGAAGGAGCGACATTTCACGGTAGGCATTCGCATGCTTCGTAAGATCATCATAGATGATAAGCGCATGTTCTCCTTTGAACATGAAGTATTCTCCCATCGCTGCTCCTGCATAGGGAGCGAGCCACTGCATCGCTGCTGGAGACGAAGCACCCGCACTCACGATAATCGTATATTCGAGAGCTCCTGCTTTTTTGAGTTCTTCAGCAATCGCGACCACCTTTGAATCCTTCTGTCCAATAGCTACATAGATACACTTTACACCATTCCCCTTTTGGTTCAGGATCGTATCGATCGCAATCTGTGTTTTTCCGGTTTGACGATCACCGATAATAAGTTCACGTTGTCCACGTCCGATTGGCACAAGAGCATCGATCGCCTTGATACCCGTTGCGAGTGGTTCGTGTACTGATTTTCGACTCATCACTCCCGTCGCTACATTTTCTGCAGGACGAAATCCACTCGCCTTAATCTCTCCTTTTCCATCGATCGGATTTCCGAGTGGATCAACCACACGACCGAGAAGTGCTTCACCAACTGGAATTTCGAGAATTTTCCCCGTCGCGGTAGCAATCATTCCTTCATGAATACTCGAAAATCCAGAAAGAATTACCACACCAACATAGTGTTCTTCGAGATTCATGGCAACCCCTTGCGCTCCACTTTCAAAATTTACTACTTCGTTGTAGGCAATATTTCGAAGACCAACTACCTTAGCAATACCATCACCAAGATACGATACTACTCCCGAGTTGACACGATCTGGAGAAATATCAGTACTGTCGATACGGGTTTCTATCGCTTTAATAAGCTCGCTCGCGAGTTGAACAGAAGATTGAGACATAATGTGTAATTAATGAGAAAAAAGAGGATTAGCGGAGTTCGTTCGCAAATCTCTGAAACGAGACATCAACCATATCATCACCATAGAACATACGGATTCCTCCTTTAAGTTGTGTATTTTCAGAAAATACCACCAGAGCATCATCCCATGGAAACTCACGAAAGTGCTTTCATGCTGTCTGCTGAGCATACGAACGTACCGTATCCATCTGGATACCAGATGCATATTCTACTCGCAGTTGCATTGGGAGTGGTGATTTAGGATCTTCGAGATGGGCTCGGGCGCCAATCTGCTTGAGCGACACGCGATATGCATGAAGGACTGAAAGCGCGCGTTCGAGTTCTTCTCGAGAATATGTAGAGAGGTTGATATTCGCCATACTAGAAATCTATATTTTTAGCGTTATTTTTAAGAAACTCTACGTTTGTTTCATTTTTACCGAACAATTTTTCATTCATCTTGATTGCAATATCGAGAACTTTTTTCGTGAGTTCATCTGCCATTGTCTTGCGTTCGTGGGCCACATCAGCAAATCCCTTCGAACGAGCAACATCAGCATCAGCCTGAGCACGAGCTGTGATTTCTGCAGCCTCTTTTCGTGCATTTTCGATAATCTCAGACGCGACGAGTTTTGCATCGAGCTTAGACTGATCGATAATATTGGTCGCCTGTGCATGTGCATCTTCGATGATATGCTTACTTTTTGCTGATTCTGATTCGAGTTCGGCACGCTTTTTTGCTTCGATATCGAGATGTCGAAGGTAGGGTGAAAATAGGAACTTCCACAGCACAAAAATAATAACCGCAAGATTAACGGACTGAATGAAAAGAGACTGAAAATCAATAAGTTCCATGAGAGCAAAGAAAATGGAATAGAAAATTACGCCTTAAGAAGGAAGAGTGAAAGGAAGGCAAGAAGACCGAGAAGTTCCGCAAACGCAAACGCCATAAGCATAGGAGTAAAAATTTCTTTTGCTGCCGCTGGATTTCGCCCAATAGCGGTCATAGCACCAAAACCAATAAGTCCAATACCGATACCAGGACCGATAATAGCGAGAAGCGCAATACCTTTAGCAAGAGCAACGTATTCCATACAATAAAAATAAAAAGATAAAAATAGAGTTTCCTGAATGTCAGGATACAGGGAATTTCCCTGCAATCCTAATATCCAAAATTAATGATGTTCGCTGATAGTAAGAGATTCTTTCAGATAGACTCCAGAGAGAACCATGAAGATAAACGCCTGAAGAAATGCTACGAGGAGTTCGAAGAACCAGAATGGAAGTACGAGTACTCCACCGAGAGCACCCAGATGGACTAAGGTACCTAAGTATGCCATAACACTAATGAGCGCTACTCCTGCGAAAATATTCGCAAAAAGTCGAACCGAAAGCGAGATGATACGTGTAAATTCTCCAAGGAAGTGAATCCATCCGACAGGAACATTAATGATTTTTTCAACAATCGAAGAACCTGAGAAGTTAAAGAGGTAGTGAAGAAAATGGTGGAAAAAACCCTTCTTAAAAATACCCGTCAATTGTGCAACGACGATAGTAGTGA
This sequence comes from uncultured Candidatus Peribacteria bacterium, assembly GCA_964504755.1. Lineage (GTDB taxonomy): Bacteria > Patescibacteriota > Gracilibacteria > BD1-5 > UBA2023 > CAZDFE01. The sequence continues at coordinate 1,372 of CAZDFE010000088.1, read as the reverse complement.
GTGCAAGCACAACCGTTGTATTCATATCCGAATTGATCGGACGAAGATAGGCATGCATCGCTGGAAATGACAGATTGATCCAATCGTAAATAAGTCCAAAAACATTCCCGAGGAATATAAAGACAAAGAATCCACCCACGAGCGGGAGAAATTTTCGAGCAATTCGCTTTTCTCCGAGAGCATTCGTGAGAAACGTATCAAGCCTCCCTACAATATCGAGACCAAATGCCTTTATTCGAGGAAAGTGTTTGCTCACGAGAGCAGTATATAAGAGCGCTACTCCTATAAATAAAAATACCATGAATACCCATGTCGAAAAAATCGTATTGGTTACAGGAATTGAGCCAATAGACCATCCGTGAATAACTTCTCCTTGCGTTCCAGGAATATGAGGGCCACTATGCTCTGCTCCGTGAGACTCTCCACTCACTGTTCCCTTTTCTCCACTTACCGTCTGGTTCGTGAGAGTGAGATGTTCTGGTGTTTGAGACATGAATATACGAACAAGAAAATAACGCGCCGAGTATATAAAAAAGGATTGTTTTTGCAAGTTTTTTATATTTTCCGAAGCGTCATATCTTTTTAAGCGAAGCTATTATATGAATACCTATGTTCTATAATTGACTGAATTCTTTTGTTTCAACGATATGCTCTTCCGAGAGATCAAGAATCTCCATTTTTTCGAGACTACAGGAAGAAAAGAAAAGTGTATACAATGGTAGTCTATTCATAGTATTTCCTGGCATCATCATTTCTTCAGCGAATCGTGTGGTTGGAATCTGTACACGCTCAGGTTTTCCGATCGTTCGAACCGTCAGACGAAATCGTGATTTATTCATTTGTACGTTCTGATCTTTCAGTCATGCCACAGGAACAGTTGACATAATATTCACTGATCGAAATAGTTGCATCAATTCATTCATCTGCACTCCTGGGACCTCACAGGCAACATTTGCCAGCAGAGAATCCTGATCATGAGGTGATGGAACTGAGAGGTACACCACAGAAAAGGGTGAGTCATTATTATTACCACTCGTATTTTGTATCATTCATCTATTAGGAATACCCTGAGGAATATCGGTTGGCTTCCATGCACTCATCCAATCAAATTTCCCTGTAAAAACAGATACATCGCTCACATTCGAAATGGTAGACATTTCTTTCTTAAATGCCTCAAGTTGGATCATATTTACCTGGAACACCTCGCATACACCATTATTACCTACCGTATGACGAAATCCAATGATATCATCTTCATGGATCGCGATTCCGAGAGGAGATAACTCGTAGTCGAATGGTTTTGGATTTATTTTTCGGAAATAGGCCGAGTTGATTCCATCCAACATGCAGACAATATCTTCCTGTACGGGAC
>CAZDFE010000087.1:0-4929 GCA_964504755.1 uncultured Candidatus Peribacteria bacterium | reverse complement strand
GTCGAGTTATATGAATTCATCCTGGAGGTATAGATACTCCTTGAAATGATAGACGAAGATGAGAAATAACTGAGATTACTTGAAAGGGGATAGGTTGAGGATTCATGTCTCCCGATGAAATTGCAAAATTCATTCTCCAAATCTATAATCTTCCAAAAACTATGGAAGTATCAGAAATAATAATTAATAGAAAATAAATACAAGTACCAAATTCTAATTCCTAATTAACTACTTTTTATGCACCGAACACATACCGCTGGCGAGCTTACCGCAAAAAACATTGGCGAAACCGTTATCCTCGCAGGATGGGTCGCGAATCGTCGTGACCATGGAGGACTCATTTTTATCGATCTTCGCGATCGTTATGGGATCACTCAGACGGTTTATGATCCTCTCCAAAATGCAGAAGCTCATAGTGTCGCAGATACATTTCGTAGCGAATATGTCGTAAAGCTCACGGGAATCGTTCGTGCTCGTCCAGAAGGGCAGACGAATGAAAAACTCTCGACGGGAGAGATTGAGGTGATTATTACTCACGCTGAAGTGATCTCGAAGTCCGATGTTCCACCGTTCGAAATCACGGAATATACGGGTGCGGCTGAGGATATCCGACTCAAATACCGCTATCTCGATCTTCGTCGCAAATCGGTATTTGATAAGATTGCATTTCGTGCCCAGATGAATAAGTTCACACGTGATTGGTTTACAGAGCATGGTTTTCTGGAGGTTCAGACCCCGATATTTACGGTTTCTTCTCCAGAGGGGGCTCGTGACTATCTCATCCCATCGCGTCTCCATCATGGAAAGTTCTATGCTCTCCCACAAGCGCCACAGCAATATAAACAGCTCCTCATGGTCGGTGGAGTAGATAAATACTTCCAGATTGCTCCCTGTTTCCGTGATGAAGATCCTCGCGCGGATCGTCACTCGTGTGAGTTCTATCAGATCGACTGTGAGATGAGTTTTGTCGAACAGGAAGATGTTTTTTCGGTGGCTGAGCCTTTTGCGAAATCTCTCATTCACTCTATTACGGAGAAGAAGATTATTCGATGATATACGGGAATAGAGAGAATGCTCGCATCAAAAAATATTCAGGTTACGGAGTTAGAGACATGGGAAAATCATGACCAAATTCTACATGGTCAATCGTATACGAATGAAGGTGAGTGTCCAGACTTCGTTCGTTTAACACATAAGCAAGCTATTGACCTCTTTGGTTCAGATAAACCAGATATTCGATTCGATATGCACTTCGAGGATTTCACGGCGGATTTTGCGGATTCAGGATTTTCACTGTTCGCAAAAACCGTTGCCGAAGGTGGTGTCGTAAAGGCGATGAAACTCGAAGGGAAGACCCTTTCTCGTTCGGAGATTGATTCACTCACGGAAGTGGCGAAAGCAAATGGTGCGGGAGGACTCGCGTATATTATCTATGAGGCAGATGGTCCGAAATCTCCGATTCTGAAATTTTTCACTGGAAACGAACTCGAATCCATATCGCAAAAACTCGCACCAAAAGTAGGGGATATGATTTTCTTCGGAGCGGGTGACTATAAGACGACGTGTAAGGTGCTCGGACAGGTGCGCCTCGGGTGTCGTGATCGATTCGATCTCGTATCGAAGGATGAACTGGCATTTTGTTGGGTAACGGACTTTCCGATGTACGAACAGAAAGATGATGGAAAGTACGACTTCGAACACAATCCGTTCTCGATGCCTCATGGTGGTCTCGCGGCTTTCGAAGGAAATCCTGATCCACTCACGATCTATGGATGTCAGTATGATCTCGCGTGTAATGGGTATGAAATTCTCTCGGGTTCGATCCGAAATCACTCTGTGGAAGCGCTCGTAAAGGCATTTAATATTGTCGGAAAGGGGGAAGAAGAGGTGAAAGAAAAGTTCGGTGCGATGTATACTGCGTTCCACTATGGTGTGCCTCCCCATGGCGGATTCGCCTTCGGGTTCGATCGACTCCTGATGATCCTTCGTGATGAGACGAATATTCGCGAAATCTATGCTTTCCCGAAATCGGGGAAAGCGGAAGATGCGATGATGAACGCTCCAGCCTACGTCGATGAAGATCAACTGCGGGAGTTGCATATTAAGGTGCGGGAGACGAGTAAATAAGTCGTAATACTAAAAAGTATATAATTATTTTGACTGGAGTTAAAAAAGTTATATACTTTTTTTATGAGTGAAAATCAAATTATCCGAACCATTACCGAAGAGATACAAAAAAGCATGTTTCAATCTGATGTTATTATCATTGTCTGACCAAGGCAAGTTGGTAAAACAACATTACTCAAAACCCTACTAGAAAAAGTATCAACAGAAAAGATTATCCAGTTTAATGGAGATTTTTTTCAAGATCGTCAGGATCTCCAATTTCGATCCGAGAAAGAAATGCATTTATTATTTTCTCGATATGAGTACATTGTTATCGATGAAGCACAAAAAGTAGAGAATATCTGAAATATTCTCAAGTCTCTGCGAGATGCGTATGGTCAAACAAAACAAATCCTTGTCACAGGTTCAAGTACACTCGGACTTCTTGATCAGACAACAGAACCTCTTACAGGGAGAAAAAAAATATTTCATCTGTATCCTATTGCTTTTTCAGAACTCAATGATACCCTCTGACTACGAGATGCTCGTGCACGACTCGAAGAGACTTTGCTCTATGGCATGTATCCACAAGTGCTCTCATACTCAGATATAGATGCGAAAAAGGAAAAGCTCCAAGATATCGTATCAGGGCAACTCTATCGGGATATTCTTGAATTCCAAGATATAAAAAATCCAGATATTCTTCATCGTCTTCTCGAGCTTCTTGCGATACGCATAGGATCAGAGGTTTCTTATCATGCTATGGCTCAGCTTCTCGGAGTGAGTCAGCAGACGATCGAGCGGTATATTGATCTTCTGGAGAAGAGTTTTGTTGTATTTCGTCTTCGTCCCTATATGACGAATAAAACGAAAGAAGTCACAAAAATGAAGAAGATATATTTTTATGATCTTGGTATTCGTAATTCACTCTTGCGTTCATTCCAGTCGATATCACTTCGGACGGATCTGGGTGGTCTATGGGAAAACTATTGCATCCTGGAACGTCGCAAGAATATCGCATATAGTCGAAGTCATTTGGAGCAGTATTTTTGGAGAACAAAAGCTCAAGAGGAGATTGATTATCTGGAAGTTTCTGATCATATTGTAGCGGGATATGAATATAAATGGCAAGAACAAAAATATACTCCACCAAAAGCTTTTACTGGAGCATATCCGTGAGTGCCTGTTGAACTCATTCATCATGAGAATTATTTCCTCTCACTGGTATAGTTTTTCTTGTATCTGGGAAAATAGAAGATGCGATGATGAATACTCCAGCCTACGTCGATGAAGAACAACTGAGGGGGTTGCATATTAAGGGAGAGAGAGTGGGAAATAGAAATTAAATAATAGATTATATGGAAATTGAATACATTAGAACCTTTCTCATATGCTGAATTGGTTTACTATCGGCATATCTTGGCACATTTGTAAGTGGCTGAACATCTTCTCTATCAGTTGGGTTGATGATGCTTATTGGTATACCTGCACAAATTACCAAGGCAACATACCAGATTGGTCTTTTTGGTTGGTCAATTTCAGGAATTCGAAATTTTCTCTCTTCTGGACATATCCCTAAGACATATCTCATTGGTTCTGTAATTGCTACATTTTTCGGTGGATTTATCGGAGGAAATCTAATGACGATAACACCAAATAGTATTCTACAGAGAGTTACAGGAGTTGTTTTCTTAACCTTTCTTTTTATTACATGGATACGAAAAAGATATAAAAAAACTCTCCAGGAAAAACATATTACTATCACACGACTTAGAAAGAACCTTACATATTCTGGGCAATTTGTTCTCTCTATTCTCTCTGGGTATATTCCTGGAGCTGCTTGATCGCTCTATTTTATGTTATATACAGAGCTCCTTCATATAAATACTCTTGAATATAAGGCACTTGGTAGAATTACTGGTATGGCTCTTGCTCTTGGAACGTTGTACCCTATAGTAAAGACATGACTTTTTCATTATGAATATGCAACCCCATTTTTTATTTGAATGTATATTTGATGACATTTTGGCACGAAACACTTGATAAAAATGTGAAATAGAATTGCTGAGTATATAGTTTATTCTTCAATATTCTTTCTTGCACTTTATTTGCTATTTTTCTAGTGAAATCTCCCCATTCACTTGGGGATTTTTACTGATTTTTGGCGAACATACTTTGTATCAATCAGATTTTTGTGGATAATAGGCCTGTATTTATTAGATAAGTTTCTCGATATCTGCTTGTATCGAGAGAGGAGTGGTGGTTGGTGCATATCGTTCTATAACGTTTCATTCTCGATCGATGAGAAATTTGGTAAAATTCCACTTGATCGCTTCTCAGAGGATTCCTCATTTTTCTCACTTGAGGAATTGGTAGAGTGGATGTGTATTATCACCATTAACGTCAATTTTCGCAAAAAGAGGAAATGTTACTCAAAAGTTGAGTTTACAGGCTGTTTCCATAGTTTCATCGGTTTCAGGTTCTTGATTCATGAATTGATTGGAAGGAAATCCGAGGACCAGAAAATCATCGTGAGAATACGCATTCCAGAGTGTTTCGAGTTCTTCGAATTGGGGAGCAAGTCCACACTTGGTCGCAGTGTTCACGATGAGGAGAACCTTTCCTGCGAATTCTTGCATTTTTAATACTTCACCATTGGTTCTTCGAATTTCGAAACTATAAAGGGGAGACATATATATTATGATAATAATTCTCATAATTATGTGAATTAAAAGAAAAATGCAAATAAATTTGTCTTTTTTAGAGATTTTCTATCATGGGGTATATGTCAAAGAAACGCTCTCTCCTCATACTGGCCTACAC
>CAZDFE010000086.1:0-4979 GCA_964504755.1 uncultured Candidatus Peribacteria bacterium | reverse complement strand
GGTTTAATCGAGATATTCTTATGCAGGATATTAACGATTATATAAAGTTGATTAATGAGAAACAAATAAAAGCAAAGGAGATTGAACAAAAGAAATTTTATAACTTTATGAGTATTGGGATAACAAACAACCTCAAGTCACTGAGTTGAAGTTCAAGTTATAGTGGTTCAAACGAGTGACAAAAGCTAATTAAATCGAAAAATGATTCTTGTAAGAAAAATAAACGAACCTGAAAGTGTTACCAATTAAAAAATCCAATAAAGTAAATTGGATTTTTTTATTTTCATTTGCATTCAAAAAAAATATAAATATATATGTATGTATACATTGTATATATTTATATGGAAGCTCTCACCTCAAAAGAACAAATCCTCCTCCAGAAAGTCCGAGACTTCATCGGCAATGGAGAAAAAATCACGATCCGAGCCCTCCAGACCGCTCTCGGATACGCTTCTCCCCGATCGATCTCAGTACTTCTCGCTTCCATCATCGAGAAATGATGGCTCTACCGTGACTCCCATGATGAGATACGACTTTCTCCTGATTTTCGTAGTGAGAGCTACGAAGTCAGAAATATTCCCCTCATCGGAAGTATCGCTTGCGGGATGCCGATATTCGCGGAAGAAAATATCGAAACTGAGATTCCCGTCTCGACGAAACTCATCCAGCCTTCGAGAAAGTATTTTTTTCTCAGAGCCCAGGGTGACTCGATGAACCAAAAAGGAGTGAATGATGGTGATTTCGTTCTCATCGAACAAACCACACATCCAGAACCAGGGAAGATCGTCGTCGCTCTGATTAATGATGAAGCCACGTTGAAAGAATTTCGCCAAGAAAATGGGTACGTCGCCCTCATTCCTCACTCCGATAATCCGAAACATAAACCGATTATCCTCGATGAATCCGATGGAAATATTCTCATTCAGGGTATCTTCGTCCGAAGTTTCCCAGCTGGTCTTTTTACTTAAATATCACTTTACAAACCCTTCTATGAACTCTATACTGCTCTACGCGAATTGACTGATCGGAATTATTTTTACTCTGACAGTATTCTCATTTTTCATCTAAATATCCATCATTTTATATTTCTCATTTCCTTTTCTATGACTGATAACCGCAAAGAAGCCCTCAGCTCTGCTCTCGCCATGATCGAAAAACAGTTCGGTGCTGGCTCGATCATGAAACTCGGTGAAAAAACACACCTCACCGTCGATACCTTTGGATCGGGGTCAATTGCCCTCGATGATGCCCTCGGTGGCGGATACGCGAAGGGTCGTATCGTCGAAATCTATGGACCAGAATCATCGGGAAAAACCACTCTCACACTCCATGCGATCGCAGAAACTCAGAAAGCGGGAGGAACCGCTGCCTTTATCGATGCTGAGCATGCACTCGATCCTGAATACGCTCGAAAAATCGGGGTCAATATCGAAGAACTCATTATTTCTCAGCCAGACTATGGAGAACAAGCACTCGAGATCGTCGATGCACTCGTCCGCTCTGGAGCAGTCGACCTGATCGTCGTGGATTCGGTCGCTGCCCTCACTCCAAAAGCAGAAATCGAAGGAAATATGGGTGACTCTTTTATGGGACTTCAGGCACGCCTCATGTCTCAGGCGCTTCGAAAAATCACAGGGGTGATCAATAAATCAAACTCTACGGTTATCTTTATTAACCAGATTCGTATGAAGATCGGGGTTATGTTCGGAAGTCCAGAAACGACCACAGGAGGAAATGCTCTGAAGTTCTATGCGAGCCAACGCCTCGATATCCGTCGCAAGGAAAAGATCGAATCCGGAACGGGAGATGACAAGGAGGCTACTGGAAATCACGTGAAAGTGAAGGTCGTGAAAAACAAAATCGCCCCTCCATTCCGTGAGATCGAGATGGATGTCCTCTTTAACGAAGGAATCTCTCTGGCTGGAGAAGTCGTGGATATCGGTTCAGAACGTGGAGTGATAAAAAAAGCAGGAGCCTTCTATTCCTATGGGGAAACTCGTCTCGGTCAGGGTCGTGAAAACTCGATCAAGTTCCTCAAGGAAAATCCAGAACTCTATAAAGAAATCGAAACGGCCGTTCGAGAAGCGATGAAAAAATAGAAAAATTTGCACGAAAGAAAATCTATGCTACAATAGGCATAGATTTTTATGCATATGACCAATTCGGAAAAAAGTACATCGCTCGCCCAACAACTCCAATATAATGGAGGTGTAAGTAAGAATCCTTTTGCCTTGGCTGTGGAATATCTCATGACCTACCTCGGAACACAAAATATCCATACTGGAATCATCGAAAAGTTACAGGCAACAAATGAAGGGGTCAAGTGAGTTATGGATACGCCTGGGAATATATGAACGGTTTGAGATCCGAAAATTTCAGCTACTAATGATGAAAAAATGACTCCCGAGTTAAAAAAAGCAGCGTAAAAATCGAGTTTGCAAAAACCAAACTTCTCTCCATAATCGGAGGGATTTTTATTTTTTCATATGCTAAAAAGTATATTTACTCTTCGGTCAAAGAAACAACTCACACATGATGTTTTCGAGCTCACCTATACCTATCATCCTGAGGGGGAAAACATAGCTCCAGAGCACCTCCCAAAACCCGGGCAATATATCCTCTTCCAACTCGCCCCTGGAGTGAATCGTGCCTATTCGATCGCGAGTTTTTCTGACTCGGATTTTACTCTCATTATCAAGCGTGTGCCTGAAGGAAAGTGAAGTCCCCTCCTCTGCGATGCACCTCTCGGATCGAGCTTTCCTGGCATGATTCCGCTTGGACACTTCGTTCTCCGAGATACTCCCAGAAGTACCTGTTTTATCGGGACGGGTACAGGATTTGCTCCGCTCTACTGTCAACTTCTCACGAGTAGCATGAGCGAGCGAGCACAACTTCCAACGGCGTTTATCTTTGGAGTTCGCACGATGGATGATGTGTTTTACTCAGAAGAAATCCAGCATCTCGGAACCCTTTTTTCGGATTTTCAATATATCCCCTATCTTTCTCGAGAAGAAAAAAAGTCCTTCGAGCACGGCTATGTGATCGACTGGATTACTGTGGAAAATATCAGACCCTATGAGGAATTCTATCTCTGTGGTTCGCCAACGATGGTAAAAAGTGCCCGAGAAAAACTCGAAGCACTCGGAATATCGAAAGAAGCTCTATTTTTCGAACAGTTTTAGATACGTGTTCCGAAATCCCCCATCCCCTTTCCCCATCGATCCTCATCCGCACTTTCATCGAAATTATTCATGATATCCTGATTCCACCGTGCGAGCGCATAGAGATTATCATTGAGACTCATGTTACGCCAGTCGATGATAAAATCATCTGGCGTTTCCTCATCGCCACCGATATAGTATGCCATCATCGCAGAGTAGCCTTGTTGTTCGGCAATTTCATTGATTCGTTTGATGTATTCTTGGACTTTATCCGTGAATTCGGCGCGTGACATTTGAGACATAATGAGAAAAGAAAAGATGACCCAAGTATATGAAAAAGCATGAGAAATCAACCAAGAAAAAACCACCCCGTTCGTGAGGTGGTTTTTTGATTTATTTCTTTTTCCAGACGATCGTATCTCCTTTTTTCGTGAGGATCGTAAGGGTATCATCACCGACCATATACCGAGCACGAGGCAAGTTCATCGCATATTCGACGGACATGATATCTCCTTCGCAGTACATCATCGTAGACATCGTCTGACGGAAGAAGAGGCGTGATTTCGTCGCACTATAGCGACCATTCATAGTATTGCAGAGTTTCGCATGGAACGCATTTTTCTCGAAAGCGAGAGTTCCAGAAGCGGTTATTTTTTTGTCATTATAGCTTTCGAGTACCCATTCATGGGTGCGAAGTGCCGATTGTGGAGACATTTTTGGTTTGATTTCTGGGAGCATCGGAGTCGGCTGACACTCTCCTGTCACAACATCCGTAGCCTTCGCGGCATTAGCCATACACGCATTCCCGAACGTCTGACGAACTGGATAACATGGCGCTGTGATACACTGAACCTGAACCGATCCACACACGGGCGCATATTCCATCGTACACATCACAGGATCCGAAGTACTCGCAGAAACAGAACTGGTAGCAGTGAGACCCAGCACACTGAGGAATAATAGAGCAAAAAGAGAGAAAAGAGAAGGCATAAAAAAAGAGTTAAGTAATCATAGGACGACCTACATACGAGAAAGTGACAAAATAGTATTTACACTCTATTTCCTATTATTGCTCACATATTTGTCAGTACTTCTTTCATAAATCAGAAAGTCTCGGAACGATTCCGAAACACACTCGGAACCAGTTCTATATCACATATTCTTCCATATTCACCATTAGTATCACGATAGTACACCACTCGATACTGATCGAAATCTACAGGATTCAGAAGTGCATGAACGAGCGAAGCTGACATTCCTTCTGACATCTGATTTCCATACTGATCGATCCGATACATCCGACCATCCTGAGCAATAGTATAGAGAACGATCTGCATACCACCCTGAGAAAAGTAGAATGCCTGTTCTACGAGAATCCCTATCGAAGAATGTAGGGAACGCGATCGAAGGGTCATCATAGAGCCATCATGTGAATGAGCGTATCCCGCCTCTGGAAGTGCATGGATCAACTCAGCCACCGTGAGTTCGGCAATCCGTGAAAGTACTTCTGGTGGAACTCCTCCATCGATCTGATGTGTATCAGTATTCATATACCGAATAGTACGAAAATTAGAGAAATGGCAAGGAAATTTGCCGATTGTTATAAAATCCTAAAATCAGGAAATCTTACCATACCTTCGGAATGATCCGATATGGAGCCAATAGAACTGAATATATCGAAAAATGAGGAAAAGAAAATCCATCCGAGATAGAGAGACTTCCTTACTAATGAACAATTCTTCATTCTCTCTCTATAACTTCTCGCATTCACGTTTCAAGCCAGTTTCAATTATGGAAATATAGGGGCATATATCACTC
>CAZDFE010000085.1:0-5085 GCA_964504755.1 uncultured Candidatus Peribacteria bacterium | reverse complement strand
ACCCTGATACCGCGGTCACAAAGGGAGAATTCGCGACGATGGCTGCGAAGATGTTTTCCTATAATCAGTGTAGTACAAAAAATTCAGGAAATAATCTCCTGGGTGCCATTGGGATCACGGATGCGAGTGGAAATAGTATGTCTGGAAGTAGTTTCCGAGCGAGCGAGAATGTGAATCTGGTTCCTGTGACAGGAGGAGATGTGGGAATGTATGGATATGACTGGACGGCGGTAGAGAGTATTTCTGGGAAAAGGGTAACGGGAAGTGGAGCGAGCTTCTCGAGTACGACTCTCTGAGTGGGAAATTGGTTCATAAAGCTGGATATTCTCGATCCGAATACTCGAGCAATTGTGAGCTCTCCGACGACGACGATTTCTCTCACGAATGGAAATACAGGAAATGGGAATTTAGGAAATGGAACGATCAATGGAGTTCTCGTTCCATCGGTCAGTCTTCGAGCCAGTAGTCTCACGGCGAATCTGGGGGGAAGTATTGATTTTATGAGTTCAGTGACAGGATCAGGAAAGGTTTCATATGCATGGGATTTTTGAGATGGGACTCGATCGAATGAAGCGAGTGGACTCATCAGTCATAGTTTTACTACTCCAGGGATATATACCGTTACGGTGACCATTACTGATGCGAGTGGAAAGACGGCTCAAGCCAGTCTCGTGGTACGGGTAACAGGAGAAAAAGACAGTGATGGAGATGGAGTGACGGATGATAAGGACCTCTGTCCGAATGTTCGAGGAACGAGTGGGAATGGGGGGTGTCCTGGCGTTTCACTCATCGCGAGTCTTTCGAAAAATCAGTGCCTCCTGAATCAATCCGAAAATAACGGACTCATAGTCATCAAACCCGTATGCCAGACATGCCCGTGTGAGAACTCAGCCAATATGCTCGCTACGATTCGCTCGTGTGACATCATATTTCCGACGATCCTCTCCCCTGATAAAAAAACACTCTACTCTCGCGGATGATTCTATCAAATACCGTAAATTATGAACCGAACCATCTACGTTCGATCACGATTCGGAAATACCACTTCGTGAGGAACTTCATCGAGAAAACAAGAAAATCATGGAAGTGAAGTAAGTCGGATTCGCACCTTTGTGCCTTCGGATGATGCTCGGGACATCGCCTGGAAGCAGTCAGCGAAATCCCCAGAGAATCCCTATACGAAAGTACGACACAATGAAAATACTACTCCCGTATTTCTCATCGGAAGTAGTGATTCGTCCTGGGAATTCGCGACAAGACAAAATCCACTCACGAAATATGACTTCTATGATCGCCTGCATCGGGCACTCGAGTTTTCGAGTCAGGCACTCCGATTTCCGTTTCGAGAAGAGAGAAGCCAAGAAGCCATTTCTACACTTCAGAAACAAAAAATACAAGGATCCCTCATACTCTACGTTACTGCTTCACTCGATCCTCATACTCTCGAAGTACTCAAGGTACTCACCCATCATAATGATGTAGTCATCCTCCATCTGCTCCATCCCTACGAACGCTCTCCCGAAAATGAGCCCTGAGTTCTGCTCGAGTCTCGTATCCCGAGTCGTTCATATCAGGAAGCGCTCGATACAATCCAAACAGAAATCCGAAAAAAGCCTTCCACCTCGGTGGTGATTGTATCGAAATGCTCTCGTCCGATGATCCTGTCTCTCTCCTCAATTCTTTTTTTAAGAAACGATATGTTCGATAATTCTCTCCTCCATCTGGTGTACCTCCTACAATCTGGATGCACCCATAACGATCTCAAGGAAGCATTTCCGACAGAATCCCTTTTTGATCCTATAACACTCTGGAAAGGGGTACTCGATGGAACTTTCCTAAGAGAAATGAAGCCAGAACGACGAGAAAAAATCATACAAAAAGCTCAAAAACTCGATACCGAAACAATACAACAACTTCTCGAAAACAAACATATTCACATCGTTCATTGGTTTCATCCTGAGTATCCCGAACGACTGAAAACCATCGGACATGCGCCATTTTTTCTCTTCGTACAAGGTATTCTACGAACCGATATTCCACTCATAGGAGTCGTGGGTTCCAGAAAAAATACTCCCTACGCGAAAAAAATACTCGAAAAAATAATTCCTGATATGATACAGGCTGGGGTATGAATTATCAGTGGTGGGGCAACGGGGGTGGATTCGATCGGACATGAGGTCACACTCGAGTATGGAGGATATACGCTAGCCGTGGTTGGTACTGGGATCGATCGATATTACCCCTCGAATCACAAAACCCTCTTCGAAAATATCGTAAAAAATGGAGGTGCTGTCATTTCCCAATTCCCTCTTGGCACCTGACCCGAAGTATACAATTTCCCGATCCGAAATGAAGTCGTCGCAGCTATATCACACGGAGTTCTTATCCCCGAAGCAGGACTCTCGAGTGGGACTCTCATCACGGCTCAGCTCGCACTCGAACATGGACGAGATGTCTTCGCGGTTCCAGGTGACATCGACCGAAGTACGAGTGAAGGTACGAATATGCTCATCGCGAGCGGACAAGCAAAGTGCGTTCGCTGTGCGGGTGATATTCTCGAAGAATACTTCGATCTCGAACGGATCGAAGCAGGAATGACCCCAGTGATACGTGCTCGACCTGAATTCACTCATCCCACAGAGAAAATCCTCTATGAGACGATCGAATCTGGGATCAATCGGGTCGATGCTATACACACTCATACCAATCTCGATCTGAGTGAACTCCTCACATACCTTTCCCTTCTTGAAATCTCATGACACATTACGCTCGATGAGATGGGCCGATACCACATTGCTTAATTTCTTTACTTTTTTCTTATGTCTTCACTTCTCCCCGTTGTTCGTGCATTTATTTTTAATCCCGAAGGTCAAATCCTCCTCACTCGTCATACACAGAAATCCCCTTGGGTGCTTCCTGGTGGCCATGTAGAAGCAGGAGAATCGCTCCATACCGCGATGATCCGCGAAATCCGAGAGGAATTCGGGATTACGGCTCGATTTTTCGAAATCGACGGCGAAGAACGGCTCTACCACATGGGGCAACCACTCCATCATTACCCTGCTCCAATCAGCACGTACGAACTTAGCTATACGAGCAAAGATGGGGGGGATAAATCTCGCATCGAGTACGTATTTCTCATGGAAACGGATGATACGATACAACAAGTCCAAACAGAGGAAATCGCTGCCTATGAATGGTTCGAAGTGGATGATATTCTAGGAATGAAACCAAATGTGGAAACTTGGGATTTTATGATCCAAATGCTCGAAAAAATCGTCGGAGAAGACGAAAGTGAAGAATAATCGAATCCTACAGTATGCACTCTAAACTCTTCGAAACACTCTCGCAATACGAAAGCATCGTACTCGTCGGCGGCGGTACAGGTGGTCATATCCAGCCGATTCTTTCGATCGTCTCAGAATTTCGAAGTCAAAATGGCTCACAGGAATTTCTCTGGATCGGAGGAAAGGATTCTCAGGAAGAAGCACAAGCAAGAGAAAATAAAATCCCATTTGAATCCATTCCCACCCTCAAGCTCACCACAACAAAATCTCCGAAAATACTCTTGTACCCATTCGTACTCCTTCAGGGAATACTGGAAGCGAGGAAAATCCTCAGAAAGAGAATCGATGAATATAAATTAATTAGGGGTTCGGGGGTCGAAACTGTTTGAGCGAAGACGAAAAGAATACATTGATGAGCGAAGCCAGAAGGAGCGAGTTTTTTGACCACCGAGACCTTTGGTACTTTCGGTCACGAAAGTACAGAAAGAAGTGGTTCTAAAATAGCTGTATTTTCAAAATGAGGACCTGGTTCAGTGGCTCTCGGGATCGCTGCATGGACACTCAGGATTCCTCTCTATATTCATGAGTCTGATACGATTCCAGGACGATCGAATGCCCTTCTCGGGAAAATAGCAACCAAGATTTTTCTCGGATTCGAAAGCGCAACGTCCTATTTCAATGCGAAAAAATGTGAAGTGATAGGACAAATACTCGATCCCATATTTTCCAGTCATTGCGAGCTTGCGAAGCAATCCAGAAAAATCACAGAGCAAAAACCACTGGATCGTTTCGTGCCTCGCGATGACGAGAATAAGATACGCTGGAAGACCGGTAAACCACATATTCTCGTGATCTGCGGAAGCCAAGGCGCACGCACCGTATTTCGCTCAATTCTCGAACAATTCAGAACCCAGAATCCATATGAATGGATCATTTCCCTCGGAAAACTCAATCGTGATATGCAATCTAATTTCGAACACATCGAGAATATGAACGCCGTGGAGTGGCTCGACCAGAAGACCATTGCTTCCCTCCTCACCCAGACTGATATTGCTATTAGTCGCGGAAGTGCCACGACCCTCGCAGAAATCAATACGTTTCAGGTTCGAAAGATTATTATTCCCCTTCCTTCAGCCGCGAAAAATCATCAATACTGGAACGCTCGAGAATATGAAAAAACGGGAGATATTCTCCTCGAGCAAAAATATATTTCACAACTTACTCAAACCCTCGAAACACTATGACAAAACTCAGCACCCTCAAAGAGATCGTAGCACAGCTCGTCCAAATCCGAAAAAAATGGATTCCGATAACACTTCTGATGATTGTATATGTCATCTGTCTTTCATCGAGTCCGTATTTCTATAAGCTCCTGATCGATAGTCTCGAAGTGAATCTTCATGGAGGAACGACTATCAATACTGACCTTCTTATTGCGATCGGTTCCTGGATTTCCATGATTCTAGCAACTATCGGAATGCGTTATTTCTATGGGATGATCCTACTCGAAAATACTCAACGGGACTGGTTCAACTTTCTCATGAAGTCGATGAAAGTCATGCTCCGACTCCCGATCGACTATCATATCAGCCTCCAACACGGTGAAAAACAGAAAATTATCGACCGAGCCAGTGAAGCGGTATGGGATGTAGGAGATAGCTTCCTTCTCCATATCATTCCACAGTTTCTCGTGAGTATCATCCTCATCGTATCAGGACTTCTGATCGATGTACGCATGACACTCATTTCTCTCATTCTTCTTCCCGTTGCTATTCTCGGAATCCGATACATCGGGAAT
>CAZDFE010000084.1:0-5197 GCA_964504755.1 uncultured Candidatus Peribacteria bacterium | reverse complement strand
CGATCCAACGAATCCCGATATCGATCCACTCCGGGCGAAACCAAGAGATGAGTATGAGTCCGAGAGTGAGTATCCCGAGTATAATCGCGAGGAGTTTTGCGAGGAATGAGATGGTTTTTTTTATCACAAGAATAAGAGAAAGAATACTTCCACCTTATGGAAAAGGAGTACTTTTGCAAGAGAGAGAAGCGTTCTTTTTAGACAATATCCACACAGTCAGGATATTTCCCATCCTTTTCCAGTACAATGCTTTCTCCTAATATTGCTTCGATGAGTCCAAATATACGTGCGGTTATAATTCTTTGGACTGCATAGATACACGTAACATCTTCTTCTTTCGTTACGTATTGAATATTGAGTATATAATTTTGGGATGTTTCCAGGGAGTATATATCACAATACGTGATTTCGTTAGAAACGTGATTTCTTGCCATTGAAGGTTCTATAATTTCCTCAAGTTGATTCAGTCAGAGTGTAAAAGATAGCATTTTTTCCATGTCATCTATATAGTCTATTTATAATAGAATTGCAAGATTTTTTTGACAAAATCATCTTCTCTCATATATTCGAGACATGCACAGAAATCATACTTCACTTCTCGCCCTACTCCTTCTTCGAAATCGTTTTCGAGAGAGTTTTGGCGTTTAGAAACGTGATTCTAGAATTCAAATCCCTCTTGGAAACGAGAGGGATTTTATTTTATTTACTTTTTATAGTATGTCTGTAGATGCAAATATGTATGATCCTTTATGGAAGAATGGGGTAGATTGTACTCGAGAATTCTGAGAAATGAAGCTACAATATAGAGTGAAACAGGGGGTGGTAACGATTCATTCATTTGGTGGTGATGCAATGAATTCTTGAGCTTTTTGGAACGATGTTCGGATTGCAATGAATGACTTTATTCAAAAATGATTTATTTTTGATGTTACAGAAATTCAGGATTCACATTGGGGAAAATTTTTTATGGAAAAGATATCCACCGTGTGAGGAAAGATTATCTTTAAGAACAGATGTTTTCAAACATGATTGATAGAAGATATTCCATATCATCCACTTTCACAAGTGTCTCACAATATACACACCATTCTTACTCAAGTATAATTTCTATTTTTCTTCTCGACGATGTGCCCGAAGAAAGAATGGAAAATGTCCGAGAAATACGATGAGAAAGAGGGTTCCCCAGACACCACCACCGATCATAGAAGTTTTATTTTGGTAGGCTCGCTCGTTCAGAACACGGATGGTTGCTTCGTCTTTACATTTTTTTATTTCTTCGGGAGTTCGGACTTTTTGTACCATTTGTGTTGGATTCTTGGTATCAGGAACGGATGTCGGATCCTCACAGGATCGTAGCTCATATCCGCGGTTTCCGATCAGGTATTCTTCATCGGAGATGAGCATGCGCTCGATGCCCGTATATCCGATCGTACCAAATCCTACCACACTTCCGATGAGTCCGATCAGTGATGCCAGCGCGAGATAGAGCCGAAACATAGAAAATCATTGCATAGAAAAAAAAGTAAAAATATAAAAACGTCTACAGAAAAATTGTAGACGTTTCGGGAAGGGAAGCAAGGGGAAAGGGATTGACGAATACTGAAAATATATCCTATAAACTTTTCTTTTCGATTTCTGTTTTTGCTCGAGTGATAAAATCCTCGATGCTTTCAGTGGATTTTTCCTGTGTTTTATAGTTACGAACGGCGAGTGTGTGAGCATTCATCTCCTGTTCCCCCACCACGATGATGTAGTTTGAATGATTCGTTTCTGCATTTCGGATTTTTTTCCCCAGGGAATCCGTTGAATCATCGAGTTTCACACGGAGTCCCGCCTGTCGCATGACCTGATAGACTTCATCCGCGTAGGCGACGAAATTTTCTCCTACAGGAATGATGCGTACCTGTTCTGGAGCGAGCCAGAGTGGGAAGGTTCCTGCGAAATGCTCGATCATGATTCCCATAAATCGCTCGAGACTTCCAGAAATCGCTCGATGGATCACGACAGGACGTTCTTCTTCGCCCTTTTCGTTCGTGAACTTGAGTTCGAACCGATTCGGCTGATTAAAGTCACACTGGATCGTCGCGAGCTGCCATTCACGACCGATCGCATCCTGGAACATGAAGTCGAGTTTTGGTCCATAGAATGCGGCTTCTCCAGGCATACGACGATAGTTGAGGCCATTGAGTTTCGCGGCTTCTTCGAGTGATGATTCAGCGATTTCCCATACATCATCCGCGCCGAGATATTTCTCAGGAGTCTCAGGATCACGCACCGAGAGGGATACCCAGTATCCATCCATGAGTCCAAAAGTCGTATAGAATTCCTTGATAATATTGACAATAGTCGTTACTTCGTCCTTGATCTGGCTGACACGACAGAAGAGGTGCCCGTCGTCCTGAGTGATCGAGCGCACGCGAGTGAGTCCTGAGAGTTGTCCCGTTTTCTCATCGCGATACACGGTAGCAGGTTCGAAATAGCGAATCGGCATATCACGATACGAGAACTGATTATCCGCGAAGAGTTGCATATGATGCGGACAGTTCATCGGCTTCAGGAAGAAATTTTCTTTCGAAGTTCCACCATAGACGGAGAACATATCTTCGAGGTATTTTCCAGCGTGACCCGATGTCTGATAGAGTTCTTCTTTCGCGAGATGAGGCGTACAAACTCGAAGGTATCCCTTATCCTGATGGAGTTCCCAGAGGTAATCCTTGATTGCTTCGCGGATAATCATACCATTTGGCTGGATGAGTGGGAGTCCAGAACCAACGAGATCCGAAACAGTAAAGAGCTTGAGTTTTTTTCCGAGAATGCGATGATCACGTTTTTTTGCTTCTTCCATCATGAATTCATACGCATCGAGTTGTTCCTTCGTCTCGAAGGCAAGCCCGTAGATACGAGTGAGTTGCTTATTCTTCGCATCCCCACGCCAGTAGGCTCCCGCGAGTTTATCGAGTTTGAAGCTGTCTTCTGGAATTGCTGAAGTATTCGCGACATGAGGTCCTTGGCACATATCGATAAATGTCGACGTGCGGAAATCAAAGTTCGTTTTTCCTTGATTTTCAGTTACCACGGAATGCCCATCGTCGTTTTCGACGCAGTATGAATCAGGATTCTCGAGAAATGCGAAGTTCGCATAGACGGGATTCTGGAACTTCCCAATATTGGCAAAAAATGAAATCGTGGTTTCTCATTTTTTCTCGAGGTCTTCGATCATTTCGAGCTTGTATATCTCGCCGAGAGTGCTCACGAGTGTTTTCGCATCAGCAACTGAGAGGGAGAATTGACGAAATTCCTGACCTTCACGGATGATGGATTTCATCTTTTTTTCGATGTCTTTGAGCTTGGCTTCTTCGAGAGTGGTATCGCCGAAGTCGATATCATAGTACCAACCATTATCGACGTCAGGGCCGATAGCGAGCTTGGCATTAGCACCCATGACCATACGAGTGGCCTGAGCCATGATGTGTGAGAGAGAGTGGCGGCGAGTAGAGAGGTTCATAAGAAAAAGGTTAAATTTGATTTTTAGGAAGTATTTGATACACTGTTATTACATTTTGGGGTTACCCACAATACCCATCTCCGCAAGGAGGTGGGAGATTTTTTTATTCGAGGAGATATTGTTTCAGAGCTATTTTGAGATTTTCTTGATCTGGTTCAGGAAGGATCAATACGTATTCCTTGAGTCTGTTGGCACTGAGGAGGCGAATTTGCGGAAGTACAGCATAACGAGTCTTGTCGTGAGTTTCGATTTTATGCCACCATGATCCGGTTTTTTCTTGGGAAGTGAGTGGAATTCCGAGGAACATCTCCTTGGAAACTTTTTTGAAAATATACACAGGACGAGCAAAAGATGTTCATTTTCCATACACTTCTCGACCAACATTCTTTCCAATGCTACACCACCAAATTTCTCATTGCTTAAAGGTAGGAAGTTTCAGTGTTCCTTGAAGTTTCTTTTTTTGTTCGTTCCATATGTCGAGATCAGAGGGAGTGAGGGGAGATTGCATATTTTTGAGAAAATTATCGAGCCATGATGTGGGAGAGAGAGTGGCGAGTAGTGGAGAGTGGAGTGGGCATAAATAGTGAAAAGTTAGGTTTATTATTTTGGAATTTCTTCTTTCGATATGAGTTCGGAAAAAGTTTTATTATATAAAAGTGTCATATTATTATCTCAATATGACATATCGATAAATACAGTAGTTCAAGATTCTGATTCGGTGAGTTTTAGAGTTCACATTGTTGGCATTTCTTGGAGATTTCCTGATTTTGTATCGTATATCCATTGTGTAGCCGTTTCGTACTGTGTTTGGATAATTTCATAAAATCTTTCATCCAGTTTCTCCGTTCTTATATTCTCTCTGAGATATTCTTTTATACAATTTTTTTTATTTTCTTGGCCAAGTGCATCCCAAGTTTTTTGTTTCCAGTTTGGATTCTTCTGTCGTTCCTCAGGGTTTACCATATCCATAAGCTCAAATAAATCTATACAGGTATCATCCCATATAAATGGGATTTTTTCTGTTGGAGTATGTGACCAGGTTTTTATTGTTTTGCCACTATATGTTAACCGAGTTTTATCATCATTCTGCGAAAGGATGAATCCAGTTCAAAAATCTTTGATTATGGCTCATGTTGCGGTTTGAGGTTTTGGATTTTTAGTAGTTATGGCTCAAGTTTCGATTTTTTGAATTTGAATTGGCTGGATAATCTTTTTATCTTTTTCATCATTCCAGTCTATGGTACACGATGAGAGTAGTATGAGTGGGATGAGGAGGAGGGTGAGACGAGACATAATTATAAATGATAAATTATGAATTATAAATGGGGGAACTGGATTCCTGCCTGCACAGGAATGACGGAAACGAGAGAACTGGAGCAGATTCTTCGCATGGTTCAGTATGACAGGAACATTGGGCAGAGAAAATAAATTTTGATTTTTGTATTTTTCTGATATACTGTGAGTACAAAATTGCCACTTACGGCACTCGAGACTGCCCTCCTCACGGAGGGCTTTCGCTTTATTTGAGGAGATTCAGATAGGCTTCTTTGATTCGGTTGAAGCTAAATCATTTCATCACAGCCAGTTTTCTCTGAAGTCGTTTTACACTGAGAACCCTTGCTTGCGAGAGGATAAATGAACCGCGAACATCATTGATGCGATAGGAGAAATAGAATGGATGTTCTTTTTGAG
>CAZDFE010000083.1:0-5238 GCA_964504755.1 uncultured Candidatus Peribacteria bacterium | reverse complement strand
GAATAATCGTTCCAGAAAATGTGGCATTCGTCGTTGTGCTCTGAACCGTGATGATAGAACCGACCTGGAAGTTATATTTCGAATTATCGATGTAGGTTTTTAGGATACGCTTTCCTCCACTCGAAAGGCGAAACATCGGCATCCCCGTATTTACGACGTTTCCGACATTCGCGAACTTCTCGAGTACGACGCCCGCGAATGGAGCACGGATAATCGAATATTCGATCGACTCTCCTGCGAGGGCTCGACTGAGGCTCGTTTCCGAGATTTTGGCATCGAGCTCATTTTTCTTTCCTTCGATTTCGATCACACTGATGCTTACTTCTTGTATTTTACTCTCGCGTTCAGCCTTTAGGGCATCGATATTTTTTTTCGCACTTTCGAGTTGTCCACGGAGTGTGAGAAGATTCATCGAAGCCACGCTACTCGTCGCGCCACTTCCAGAAACTGTGAGGTCTTTCGCCTGAGTATTCCATATGGTAAAGTTCGAGTGATTGAGTTGTTCACTTGCCTTCAGTCCATTCCATATCGTGATCCAGCCACGAAGCATTTCTTCTGAGAGACCCGCACCCACGACCGTATTTTCGAGCATAGTACCCTGAGCGGTTCCGAGATTCTCCGCAGCCGCATAGGCGCGTGCGAGTCGATCGTATTCGGTTTTTGCATTCGCGCTCGTAATGGCGATATTTGTCTTGGTGCGCATTTCTCATCGCAGGGTATAGAGGGCATTCCAAGCATCTTCAGCGAGTTTTTTCGAATCTCCCTGATGAGAACCGAGATAATTTTCCCATCCATCATTCGCATATTCGAAATTTACCGTCATACCGAGAGATTTGTCGGCTTCATAGAGCATACTGTCTGCCAGTTTCAGAAATCCACTCAGGTGCACGTGATAATTCGCATCGAGTGAGTCCGTCTGATTCGAGAGACTATTTTCTGCTTTTTGGAGTTCGATTTCGAGATTTTTTACCCCGATTTCTGCCTGTTTGATGCGTTCATCGTAGGTTTTCCCGATGGATTTCTGCATTTGAGTGGTACTTAACTTCATAGACTCCGTCGTGAATCGGGTGGTATCGAGGTCCGCGAGGATACGATCGAGTCCTGAAGCTTGGATTTCGCCTTCTTGATTCGAGAGTTCCGCGAGGATTTGCCCCTGTTTCACACTTTCGCCCGGATGCACAAAAATACTCTGAATCCGACCTCATGCCTTGAAGGCGAGTTCGCTCGTATTTTCTCCTTCGACCGATGCGATGATCGAGTCTTCGATCGTGAGGGAACCATTTTTTACCGTGAAGGTTTCATAGTGTTTCTGGATCGGATGTTCCACGGCCTTCGAACAGCTCGAGAGGAGGACGATCGGGATGAGAAAAAAAGGAAGAATAGATTTCATAATAGTGGGGAAGAAAAGAAATTAGGCGTGGTGGGTGAGTTCTTTCTCGTGTTCGAGGATATGGGCGCGTTGGATCTCGCTCGATTCGTTCGCGTGATATTTTCTGAGGTAGCTGTAGTAGAAAATCGGGATGAGGTAGAGCGTGAGCACGGCTGAAGCTGAGAGGCCCCAGATGATCGACCATGCGAGTCCACTCCAGACGGGATCACTCGTGATGATAAAAGATCCTGCCACCGCCGCGATAGACGTGAGCATCACGGGAACAAATCGTTTTTTCGAACCTTCGATCACACTGTATTCGAGACTTTTTCCTTCGGCGATGAGCTGATTGATATAGTCGAGGAGGATGAGGGCGTTTCCGACAACAATACCTCCGAGTGCGATGGCCCCGATCATCGCGGTAGCCGTGAAATATGTTCCTGATGTGAGGTAGAGGATCGAAAAACCAGGGAATATTCCGAAAAATGACAGGAGAAATGTCGTCATGACGATCCCTCCGACGAGGAAGCTCGAGAACTGTGTGACGATGATGAAGTAGATAACAAAGAGTGAAAATATCATCGCGAGTCCCAGATCACGGAAGGTATCCATCGTGAGTTCCCATTCGCCTCCCCACTTGACTCGATAGGTTTTCCCATCCTGTATTCCACGGAAGGTGATACCATAGGGAGTGGCACTGATTTTCTCATATCCGAGTTTCTCGAAAGCGCTTTCTCCGAATTTTCCATAGAGCGACAGGATCGGATAGACGACGCTATTGGCTCCCATTTCTCCATAGAGGTGGATGGTTTCCGTGCGTTCATCGGTGTAGACTTCATGACTCTGGAAGTCAGTTTCGATCTTCGCGATGTCAGAGAGATTTATTTTTTTGCCGAGGGAATTCGTGAAATACAGAGACCGAACCTGAGAAATATTATTTTTATCTTCTCGTTTGATCGCGACTTGTATCTGAGAGGCCCCGTATTTCTCATCGTCGTATCGGGCGATCGAGAGGGGAGTGGTGTTATAGAACATGGCGATGGTATTTGTTACCTGAGATTCCGTGAGTCCACTCTCGGCGATACGATCATGATCGAGGGTGATATGGAGGCTCGGCGCGGTGCTCGAATAGGAGTTCGTGAGGTCGACGATTTGCTCGGATTCAGCGATACCACGAACGGTACTTTCGACCGCGTCGGCGAATCACACGAGTGATGGATACGTAGTATCAGGCTCGCCCTGAATCTTCACATGGAAGGTCGCCTGCGTCGGAGGCCCAGGGGGATCTTCGAGGAGTCGGATTTTTATATCGCTGTATTTCTTCGTGAGGGCTTCGGTCAGGAGTGGACGAACCGCGATGACCCACTCTTCACTCTTCAGATCGCGCTCGCTCGCAGGGGTGAGGTTGATACGCATGCTGATCTGGTTTTCTCCGATACGATTATTCCCACCACGAAAGAGGTTGGCGAAATCCGCTGTGAGTCGATCGCCGATCGAAGTACTCGTACTCTCGACGATTCTGAGTTCTTTCGGAAGAACGCGGGTATAACTGATTTCTCCAGAAACGGTTTTCTCTGATTTCTTGTATCCGAGGAGAAATGTCTCGGCTTCGCGGGCGATCTTCGACGTGGTTTCGATGCTCGCATTTCTCGGGGCGTCGATCCAGAGGTAGACTTGGTTTTTGTCGGCTTTTGGGAGCATCCGCGCCTTAAAAATATCCATCATAATCGGTGCAATCAGGATAATCATGAGTGATACCCAGAATCCTGTCTTGAGCCATGTCCGTTTGCGAGTGGTGCTCGGTTCGCGATTGATGAAGGTCTGGAGTTTTTTTCCATACCATCGTAGAAATCCTCCTTCTTTTTTCTCGTGATGGGCGCTCGCTCCACTCTTATGCAGGAAGCTCGCGAGAAATGGATTGATACTGAAGGCAACGACGAGTGATGCCGTGAGGGCAATCGAGGCAAAAATCGGAATCGGTTTCATATAGTCGCCCATCATGCCCGTAACGGCGAACATCGCGACAAATGAGATGACACGCGTGATCGTCGAGAGCACAATGCTGACTCCAACTTCCCGCACTGAGTCGAGAATAGCTTCTGTTTTCGTACGGCCCGTTCGAGGCATCATCGCGAGGTGGCGAGCATTATTCTCGACCATTACGATCGAGTCATCGACGAGAATTCCGAGGGATAGAATCAGGGCAAAGAGGGTAATGCGGTTGATATCCAGACCGAGCACCATAGCCACGATAAAGACGATCCCCAGCACCATCGGAATACAGAATGCCGCATTGATCGCATCGCGCACGCCGAGAAATACGATGAGAATCACGAGAACAATCGCGATCGATACAAACAGGTGGAACATGAGTTCATTCGTCGCGTGCTTCGCGGTTTCTCCTTCATCCTGGATCGTGGCAATCGTGATATTTTTCGGAAGGGTGGCTCGAACTTCGTTCATGACTTCATGGACGCGTTCGACGATATGCACCGAGTTGGTTCCTTTGAGTTTCGCAACGCCGAGAAACACGGTATCCGAGACACCACTCGCGGTCGCATATTCATAGCGTTTCGTGATATCGATCGGCCCAGAGGTGATCGAGGCGATGTCTTGGAGTTGTATTTTTTTCTCTCCTTGGACGAGGATCGGGAAGTTCTTCAGTCGCTTCAGGGTGTCAGTATCCTGATCGAGGTAGAGGGTCGTCTTTGTCTGTTCGTTCGTGATTTCTCCGATGATCGATGTTCCGAAACTCTCTCGCAGTTTCGTGATGACGCTCATTGTATCGAGTCCGAAGGTTTCGATACGTTCGGGAATGAGCTCGATCGAGATATCATTCGAATAGCCACCGACGATATCGATGAGGGTCGTTCCTTCGACGGTTTTTATCCGTTCGCGCAGGATTTTCGCGATGTTCTGGAGGTATTGTCCGCGAGCTTTCTCATCGAGATTTTTTGGAGCACTTCCTGAAAAACTGATCGCATACGTGACCTGTGGCAGGTCTTCGGGGTCAATCGACCGAATCCGCACATCGCTGATCCCGTAGGGCTTCAGATCGTAGTTCGAATACATCTTATCGTAGAGTCGAGTTTTCGCAACTTCCTGATCGACTCCGACCTGAAATGCTACCATCACGCTCACGAAACTATCCGTCGCATAGCCATAGACCTTGTCCACGCCGACGAGCTCACGCACCTTATTTTCGATCCCTTTTATGAGATACTCGTGTCCTTCCTTCGCGCTGTATCCATACGCTGGAACTTCGATCATAAATGCGGGCGCCACGATCGAAGGATTATACTGTTTCGGAAGGAGGATATAGGAGAGGAGTCCAAATATCGAAATAATGAGAATGAGGATAAAGGTAATCTTCTCATTCTTCAGGAAAAATTCGGTAAACTTCGCGATCATAATGATGGTTCTATAATATTATAAAATCGTAATATATTAGAGATATTATAAAAATGTAATATATTGTCAAATAAGAATAATATAAAATCTCGAACAGAAAATTTGCAAATAGCATTTTCTTGAGTATAGAAATAGAAATTTATTCATAAAAATTATAAAAATGAGTTGATCAGTACCAACGGATAAATATTTATGAGAATTTTATGAAAGCTGTAATCCATGAGACAAAGCACGGGAATATTTTAGAAGACGAATGGAATGAAGAAAACAACTAGAAAATGGAACTAATGCTCTTTGTAATGGTCTTGTGAATGATATTTTTGATAGGGAAAATAAAATATTTGGTGGGAAATAATTATATTCGTCGTACTGAACGAAGTGAAGGAACCAGTGTTTCTGAAATCTGGATTCTTCGTTTCCCTCAGAATGACGGGAACTGGATTCTTCGTTTCCCTCAG
>CAZDFE010000082.1:0-5409 GCA_964504755.1 uncultured Candidatus Peribacteria bacterium | reverse complement strand
AATTGGCTAGCGCACGTGCTTTGGGAGCACGGGGTTGTGGGTTCGAGTCCCACGTTTCCGACCATTCTTTTCCAGAAAGAATAAAGTTCCAGATTCATTTTTCCCTAGATCGCCCTCGATACTATCGAGATTTTCTTTTTATGGCGCTATCGTCTAGTGGTTAGGACAGCGGGTTTTCATCCCGTAAACCGGAGTTCGATTCTCCGTAGCGCTACCATATCGTTTCAGGAAACCCACATTCGTAAGAGTGTGGGTTTTTATTTTTTGAAGATGTTATTTATTCCGATTGATCACTCGTATCAGAAAGAGGATAATAGCAATAACAAGAAGGATATGGATAAAACCACCAATGGTATAGGAAGTGATAATACCGAGTATCCAGAGTACGATGAGGATGATGGCAATAGTTTCAAGCATAGAAAAAAGTAAAATTCCAAAACATGAGTTCTCGCCGAAGTTATGAATAGGGAAGATGTCATTGTACGACTATTGGGTATAAAAGGAAATAGAAAAATTCCCATCATTATAGTGGGAATTGTATCGAGTTTATAGCCTATTTCTTCGGATAAAGTTGATTATAGAGTTTCTGTAAGTGATGCCTTACATTCTTGGCTTCCTCATACTGAATCATTTCTTGAAAATATTTTTGAAAGTCTTTTCCTAATATTCGAATCGTAGATGCGATATCTCTAATGGATACTTGATTATTTTTGAATGCTACAAAAAGCATTCCATAAAACTCATCGCATATATTCGTATCAGTAGTTCCAGTTCTGTAGCCATGGGTATCAATCAGTTTTCGTACGATACTTGCAGCATTTCGTACGTGCGTCCAATCTCATGTTGCCTCGGCTTGAATCAGGTAGAAGAGGGTTTCGAGTTCGAGTACTTCTGGAAGATTTCCATGCACTGAAAAAATAGTTTCGAGAGAAGACTTGAGTTCATTTCTTTCTGTGTCATTCGGAGAATTTTTGAATGTCTCGAGGAGTTTCACGATAGCTGGAATATTCGGAAGGCTTCATTCTATATCTCATCGAAGGGCGCCGAGAAATCACTGAAATTCCTCTTCTGACATTCTTGGTAGTTCCTTACATGGAAATTCTTCTTGTGTTTCGGGATCGATGAGAGGATGTGAACAATTTTCATTCATATGCAAATTTTAGCACGTATTATAGATTCAGGCAAATTTCAGAGGATTTTAACTCTTTTTAAAGACGATCCTGAATATAGATGTACTTATTTTATACCTATGAAAAACACAGCTATTCTTCTCACGGCTTTTGCGTGTATTGCACTCTTAGCTTCTTGTTCTCAGACACCGTCTTCGACGAATTCTTCTGCGACTATTCCAGAAACTTCAGTGGTAGCATCTTTTGAGAATCAAGACATTGTTACAGTTCCTGTTTCCACAGAGACCGTTCTAGCATCGAATACTACCACACCTGTATCCCAAAAGACAACCGTAACTCCAGTAGTAACTGTTTCGAAAAAAGATACTCCTGCTCCACAAAATAATTCGAAAACCACGACAAAAACAGTTTCCTACTCGACTCCATCGCATCAGTGACCCACTTCCACTTCATTCTCGGTCACGATCGAAGACGGCGTAGTTACTGACGCGTCGGCTGCATTTGTCTCTGGAGATCATGAGGATCGGCAGTACCAGTCTCGTTTTTCGAAACAGATAGCGAGTGCGGTGGTGGGGAAGAAAGTATCGAATCTTTCGCTGGATGCAGTAGGGGGAGCATCTCTCACGACCGAGGCATTTACTCAGTTCGTCCGATCGCTCTAAAAATATAAAAAAATATTGATTTAGTTTCTAAAGCCTATACTCGGGCGGTATTATTTTTTCTCACATTTTTCTATGAAAAAGATTATTATCGCGCCTCTCGCTCTTCTTGCCTCAGTCTCTCTTCTTACCAGCTGTACTCAGTCTCGAGATGATGAACGTGCAGAAGGTCCTAAGGAAGGTATGGAAACTCGCGAACATGAAGCGATGGAACATACAGGTGCTATGGAAACTCCTACGGTTACCGCTACTGCTGCGACTTCTACAGGAACTACTCCTACTCCTATCACGGCTTCTGGAGTGACTCATACCAAGATTATGGAATATAAGAGTCCTGCTGGACTCGATCAGGTAGAGTTTACTATTACTGTTCAGAGTGGAGTTATTACCTCGGCATCTTCGAAGACACTCGCAACCAACGATGGTTCGAAGTTTAACCAGGATAAGTTTGCAGCGGATGTAGCGACAAAAGTCGTTGGAAAATCAGTGAAGGATTTTCCAGTTGATGTGATCGGTGGAGCTTCGCTCACGACTGGCTCATTTAACGAGTTCGTAAAATCACTCTAATACGATATGTATACGCTCGATCTCGATATCATCGGGACGCACCTCTCACTTCGAGTAGAATCATCCTCATCCACTTCGGTCGATGAGGATTTTTCTCGTATTCGGACTCGATTTACTGATTTTGAAGAACGATTTTCTCGATTTATTCCGAATAATTGGCTCCATACTCTGAATCAGAATCGTACGGGAATCCTTGATCTCGATGCGAAGAATATGCTTACCACAGCACTCGATGTAGCCGTGGAAACGGATGGATATTTTGATCCGACGATCGGGAAGCGCTTGCGAGAGCTCGGATATGGGAATCCAGATACTGCGATTCTCTCCAGTGGGAATGTATTCGATGAGATTCTCGGATCGACGGATGTGAGTGAATTAGGGGATTATCGAGATATCTGTATTGACGATATGAGGGTCACACTCGGGAAAAAAGTGGAACTCGAATTCGGTGGAGTCGGGAAATGATATCTCCTCGATGTGCTTCATGAAATTCTCGAACCGTATCCGAAATTTCTGATAAATTTCTGAGGAGACCTGGGAGGAAAGGGTGGATGGCGAGTGGGGCTCGAGAGTCCGTTCGCAAGTGATGAAATTATTGGAACCTACGTTTTGGATGGGAAGTTCCTCGCCTGTAGTGCTGGAACAAAGAGAAAGTGGGGAAATCATCATCACCTGATCGATCCAAAAACTGGGGAATCTGCGAGTGATGTGGTTGCCACCTGTATCGAGTCTGATACTGGAATCATTGCGGATGCGTATGCTACGGCACTGTCGGTAATGCCATGGGAGCGGGCGACCGAAATGCTCGAAAAAAATCCACAGATCGAGTGAGTCCTCATCCGAACGGATGGAAGCGTGTTTTGCTCGCGAGCGACACAGTGTGAAGTCTTTCGATAGATTGACACCAGATTATTTCTCAGTACGATTCGATTTCGATTCGTACTTTTTCTTTTTTTCATGGCGCAATCTCCTGAGTGTTACATCGCTTGATTTTCTCCTGAGATGAAGAGTCGATTACGGGGTTTTCTGACAGGGATTTCAGAGGAGATGAGTATTGCATTTCTATCGCTGAATGGGGCTTTTCTCAATGCTGTCCGAGTCAATCAGGAGGTTCGAACGATAATTATGCAGTGTAATGATGATGATGGAGAGGAGGTATTACGTCGGCTCAATCGTGAGGGCATGCTCCCATATGGAACGAGAATTGTCGTGATCACTATCGAAAATCGGTATGAGGCGATTATGAAAATGGCAGAAATGGGAGCGTCGGATATCATCATTCAGTGAGCTAATCAGAGTCTTCTCGAAGCGAGAATCATCCAATCATGTCAACTCGTTGATCAGTTCATGCCCATGTATCAGTGATATCGAAATGGAAATTATCCAGGAGTGATTCAGCAGTGTGAGTGAAAAATCGAGAAAACAAATGACTATTTCGAAAAGAAAGAGTTGTATCGTATCCTCGCGGATGCTCATCGGAAACAGGGCGACTATAAAAATGAAAAACAAGCATATCTTTCCTTATTGCAGATGGAGACTGCGCTGAAACGAAATCCTACTCCTTGGGCAACGCTTGGTGTAGCTCGAACGAGTTTTCATCTCTCAGACATACAGGATGCTTTCATGATTGCGGATAACTTATTTCAGTTATGATTTCCTGGTTTTATGCCGTGTCTCGACTTATTAGCCCAGATATACCAGAAACAAGGAAAGATGGAAGAGGCAGAACAAATTCTCCAGAAGGCAGTGAGGCTATCACCTCGGGTATTCGAGCGATATGAACCACTCCTCGATGTACTCGAAACGAATGGGAAAGTGGATGAGATGGTACAACTGATCGAAGTGCTCGAAAGGGCCCAATCTGGAACCGCTGAGGAAATCTATACGGCGGACATATTTGCTCGTCATATACGAGCACTCATTATTCAAATCCAAGAAGCTGAAAATCCTCGCCAGAAGAAAGAATTACTGGAGAAGTTGGAACGAGTAGTGGAACAAAATCCAAGACGATTTGATGCCCTCAAGATGGATCCTAATGTAAGAAAAATACAGGAAGTGGCTCGTTCTGCGATCAAAATTCTTGCAGGAAAAGTGAGTGATGGTAGGAATGTGGACGATATACTTGCCTCAGATCTACAAAAATCGATGCAATCAGGGGATATCAGAGAGAGAATTGAAGCATATGAGAGTCTGATTCAACTCTTTCCGAAGAAGAAACAGTCAGCATATATGGTTATAGTAGATTCCTTACTGAAATATCTCGCAAAAAATGATGATGATGAACTTCAGGTTATGCTCTCTGGGTATATAGGAGAGATTGAGAATGATACAATTCAATCTGCATTTGATCGAAGAAGAAAAGAACTGAAAGGGAAGTAGATATATCATTTGCATTTTCTGAGATTTTCCTATAATCCGCATACGCCGTTCGCGTCGGAGTGCCTCGTGCACTCTCGAAAAATCCCCACTTTTCCATGAAGTGGGGATTTTATTAGGCCTATCGGGTTATGTGCGAAAACTACTGTACATCCGCGTTCTGCATGCTACTCGATTCTACTTCACTCGGGTGGACTCGGCATGCTTTTACGGCATTTCGGAAGGTTTCCCAGGCTCCTTTTTTTTCTTGTTTGAAGAGTTCACGCGCATTTCTTGCTGTGGTATTCCAGGTGTTCCAAGCATTCTCACGAGATTCTTTTCGTGCTACTCGATCGGTCAGAGTCCATGCGGTACTGAGACTCTGGAGGCGTACATCGAGTCCGGTGAGATACGTGCTTGAGAGGGTAGAGTAGGCTTTTTTTACGGTTGTTTCTCGTGTGGTTACAGCGGTTCGTACACATTCGAGTTGCGCACCAGAAAGACTGGTACTTCCCGAATATCCGAGTGATTGTCGTTTTTCAGAGTTTTTCTTTTCGAGAGATTTCCACTCTCCATGAGAACTATCGGCCGAAGCCCCAGCAGTAATACCGCCCATAAGAGCAAATGTGGCGAGAAGTGCGAGCAAAGTGTATTTTTTCATAGGAAAATGAAGTTATAAAGCATCATCAGAGTATCAA
>CAZDFE010000081.1:4278-5428 GCA_964504755.1 uncultured Candidatus Peribacteria bacterium | reverse complement strand
TATGATTGATATACCACTTTGTGAGGTAACTACTTGGATGAGGTGCTCGCCATTTTTCGATGCTATAATATGACTTTCTCCTGTATTCGTATACATGACTCAGCCTGAAAAATAGGGAAGAGGATATTCTTTCTTTATGGTTTTGAGTGTAGGATGTTCTCCTGCTAAGAGAATTCCCTTTTCTCATTGGGTCAATATTGCTCCTGTGAGGAGGGTGTTCCCTGAGTAGATGTTCCCTGATGTATCCTCTCTGTAGAGAGATTCACCTATCTTATGTATCTTTTTTCATACTCAATTTTCTGTATGAGTATTTCCATCCTGGGAGATAGAAATAGTGCTCTGAGACCCTGATGTCTGAATAATAAGTGTTGTATCCTTTCTATCATAGGTAAGTACTGGTTCCGAAGAGAAGTTTCACCAGAGATTTCATCATGAAAGTGTCTCTACTTCTCCACTTCCAAACAGAGAAAGAAGAATCGATTCTTTATTCGATTTCTCATGAAATGAGATAGAAGTAAGAAAAATCATACTCGAAAGAATCGTGAGTGTAATGCTCCCAATCACTCCAATTGTCATGTCCAGATAACTTCCTATTACTGATTCGGTGTCAGATTTTCTTCGGAGGATGCTCCAGATAAGGAGAATAATTCCCACTCCATAGAATACCCATCCCCAAGAAAATCCAGAAACGATAGTTTCCGATTTTATATCTCGTATATTTCCGAGGAGGGTAGCTGAGAACAGCACGGAAAGTATAAAAATAATACCAATCGTTATGCCACCGAGAATGCGAAAATTCCGCACTGCCGCGGTATAGAAACCAATAACGAGGAGTATAAGGAGAAAAAATATCCATACACGCATATCGGTCATGGCATAGCTGACAAGCATATCCCCACTCTTAGTTCCTGGTCCGATAATACCGGTAAACAGGCTCATAATGGCTAAAAAGGCGATATGAACGCGTGAAAGTTGCATAGAAAATAATTACATGCTAGAGTCAATAGACATTGTAATTATTTTTCGTGGAATGCAAATGAAAAGCTAGTTGCTATTGTTCGGTCATTCTTCAGGAACTTTCCCAGTGATAGCATCATTGATGATTTGACGAGAATTCCGTTTATCACTGTCTGTTTTGACTATATTAGGA
>CAZDFE010000081.1:0-4268 GCA_964504755.1 uncultured Candidatus Peribacteria bacterium | reverse complement strand
GATTTATTTTTACTGATTTTAGAGCTTCTCCGAATGTTGGAGTTTGGGTTTGGTTATATGCGATAATTGGATCCGTACGAGAGACATCTTTCCATTCATTTTGTTTTTTTGTGGGATCACCCGTATTTGATGGTGCACTTATGTCTGGCATAGTATTATTTCGTACGAGATTAGCGATAACGAGTGTGAGTTTTTGAGTTTGTGGATCTGTCAATCGTTCATTGAGACTTGGATCGATTTGTCCTACTTCTGGAATATTTTTCTCGTTGATGGATTGGATTATGAGGCTGAGATTCTTCTGACCGAGCTGGTCGTAGTGTATTCGACTAAGGTATCCAAGATTGAATTCAGAATTTCTTTCAAAGTCATCTATTCATTTTTCTAGTGTAGATTTCTCATCTTCATTAATATCTTTGTATTTACTGGCTACATCTTCGAGCCGTTCTATGGTTTTTCCGATATTCTCGATCAGTTCTTGTTTTGGTTGGAGTTCTGAGAAACGATCCATACGATCAAATATATCCATTTCTCCCGATTTTGAGTTGAGTTTTATGATGGCCTCATTGACTTCTCACTTCTTTTGTGTGAATGACTTTTGTAGTTCTGCGAGAGTCTGGAGATAGAATCATTTTTGAGCAGGAAGTTTGAGTGAAAGGAGGAGTTTGATATTGGCGATATCCTTTGGAGATATTATTTTTTTCTTTCCTTCTGGATTTACATCCTTCGGATTATCAGATTCCAGAGGCATGAAGTTATTATCCTTTTCTGTAGTACCCAGGCTCATAACGCCTTCGAGTGTCTTTTCGAGGGGTATTTTCTCTGTGTCTAGCCTTTTGTTTTCAGCTTTCTCAGCTTTGTTTGGTTTCTCTGTATTTCCACTGAGTTGCATTCGTATCTCGAGACCATTTCGTTTCTTCGTGAGAATGGGCGGATAATTGGCAATGTTGATCTCATATTGATTGTTCTTATTCTTCGGATCATCGAATGTGAGAATATCTCATTTTCTGGTAATGATCGTATCTGGATGATCTTTCGTGAGAGTTTTGGTTGCTTCTTGAATCGTTTCTCTATTTTTTTGAGGTTGATCCGTCAGGATCGTTTCGATATTTTTCGATGTAGCTCGTTTTTCTCCCCAGAAATTATAGGAGAGACTCTCGATATTCGCCATATCTCCAGCGAGTTTTGGATTCTTCTGGAGAATGAGAGCTTTATTCCTGAGGTAGACTTCCGTACTGACTCAGGCTCGTATTATATCCAGGACTTCTGGGCGTGCGAGTTGTTCCTTATTTTTCGGGTCAATATTATTTTTCTCGAGAAATGCACTGATTTCTGGTGTGACATTCCCACTCTGAATCGAGGCAACCGTAGTATCAATTTCTTTATCGAATTCGCCGTTGGTTCACTGGGAGATATTTTTTGCCGATTCGAGGGTGAGATTAGTCGCCTCTATTAATCAGGCTGATATCTTTTGATAATCTACCCTTTCTCTTGTTGTTACTTGTGCAATATTTCCCGTTACTTGTGCAATATTTCCCGTTACTTGTGCAATATTTCCCGTTTCAATTACCTGTTTACTGATATCTCCATTATTTTTTGTATTTATTGTCTTCAGAAGTTGAATTAGTTTTCCAATATTTTTTTCAGGCTCATCTTCCCATAACTTTATTAAGTCTTTTTTAATATCAGGAGAAAGTGCTTCAATCTTCTTAGAAAAAGTTGAGGCAATACTTCCTGAGAACATTGAAAGATCAATCTGAGTATTACTGCCGAGATTTTCTCATATGTCTATACGACCAATTTCCTTATCCATAATAAAAATGATACCACACAATGGTATCATTTTTATTATATTGATGCAAATCTTGGATCACGATATTTAGTCACTCCTTCTCTTTTTCATCCATATGCTGGGGAAATATGTCTTTTTATTTCTGAAAACTTTCCGTCTTGCTCTGTTAATTGTAAGAGATATTCCTGTATGTCAGGAGGTATAGTTTTTCCATTAAACTCATGAAGTATACTTTCCTTGTAGCGGGATGTCTTTTCTTTATTTAATGTTATGTAAGAATCTATAAATCATGCTAAAACTGTTATAGACCCTGATGGAATTGACTCCCTCCTTTCATAAAGTCATATGAGGTTACGAACAAACCCTAGTAACTCTGGTGGCTCATCATTCTTCCCCTCTAATAGCTCTCAGAGAATATTGTGATTCGCTGGTGGTTCAATTCCATTTTCAATTTTCTCAAACAATTGGAACAATCAAACAATCCATCTTTGATATTTAATTGATTCACGTAGATACCCTATAGACTGACTTACTAATGCTATCTTAGCCTCATTTTCTGCTATCTTAGCCTCATTTTCTGCTATCTTAGCCTCATTTTCTGCTATCTTAGCACGTCCTTGAACTGCATCTTTTTCCAGTTCTGCTAAATCGAGAATTCCGTTAACATCGTTATTACAATCTATTTTCGGAAGCTGAACTCATTCTAGGCATGGTTTGATAAATCATGGATCTTCAAAAGAAGGATTTGCCTGTATAAAATCACCTAATCGTTTTCTAGTTTCAGTCGTCACCAGTGCTATCTTTTCCTCGGTAGAGTTAGATGCTTCTATTTTTAGAACATCTTCTGCTCGAGCAACTGTACTTGCTCATGCCGAAACAGTAAGTGATGTTGCTAATACAAGAGTTCTCAGGGATGATAATCATGCCTTAAATCCTTCCATAAATATTATGGTAAAAATTAAAATCCTACCCCATTATTCTATCGTATATCCCACTCTCGTCAACTCTATTTTCTCAGCGTATCTTCCCTTTGGTGAGCCATGCCCGAAAAAATGTTTTTCCCGAGTGAGGTATTTCTCATTTTTCCATAATTTTTGTATACTCTTTGTGTACAATTTTCGCAAGAATTTCTCCATAAGAATTGATTCTTCTGGGAGAGTACTGACGTTATTTCATTCCTTGTTCCTCTGCGACGAGTGCTCGAGTATCTTTCGATATATCCATGAGTGCTGACGGATCGATACCATACGCCTTGAGTGCTTGTTCCTGCGATCGGTAGTGTGCTATCGCATGAGGTCCGAGTGCGGCGAGCATGGGGTGAATATCGGTAGTCATATTTATTTGTATGAATGATTTCTATGCGTATAGTGTAGCATATATATAATTAAACGTCAAACAAAAATGAACCTCGAATTTCGCTTAGCCAACTATATTACTCGGTATGCCCCCTCACGAGAAAAAATGTTCCAATATCTCGCCAAAAAACACTATCAGGGGGATGGAGAAAAACTCCTTTCTGATATTGGCTATAGTGAGGATCAGATGCTCGGAATGTGGATGCGGAGTTTCATCGTGAGGAGTATCGGAGAACGAGATATACGAATCAAGCTCATGAAAAAATGATTTCCGAAAGAAAAAATAGAATCCTTCCTGGAGTCGAATACGACGGATATACGCGACTGGGAAAATTATAAACAGCTCATAGAGTCAGTTATTACTCGTGATCTCGCTCGTGGGAAGTCGAAACGAGTGATCAGCATGATGCTCACTTCGAAATATCCCTACTTTCGTGATGAGATATGAGAACTTCTCTCTCAGTATGACGATGAGACTGGACTCGTGCGCGAAATCGAAAAACTTCTCGGAAAATATAGAATCACCGAAATGAAGGAAAAAAAGAAATTCTATGATGCGCTCCTCAGGCGTGGATTTTCCTACGATCAGGTTTCGAAATATTTGAAGAATCGAGAAAATACATAGAATCAAAACATCCTCTAATTTTCTCTTATGTTTCTCTGTAGTTCGTGTCATGCTACCACTCCAAAATGGGTAGGGAAGTGCCCATCGTGTGGCGAGTGGAATACGCTCGAAGAGATGCAAAATATTTCTCCTCGTGGTGTGAAATCTACTGGAAAAGTAAAAGAATCTCAGAAAATCCAGACGCACGAATATGAGATTCTCGCGCCACTATCGAGCACGAGTGGTGAACTCGATAGTGTTCTCGGCGGAGGAATCACGCCAGGAAGTCTGATCCTCCTTTCTGGAGAACCTGGAATCGGGAAATCGACCCTTGCTCTCCAGATGAGTGAGTGGTATGCACATTCGTGAGCTGAAGTACTCTACGTCTCTGGTGAGGAACATCTCGGGCAGATCGCATCTCGAGCAAAACGTCTCGGGGTGAAAAATGAGAAAATCTCGCTTTTATCTGATTCGAACTTCGATGACATCATCGCGACGATCGAGCGAGAAAGTGCTGCCA
>CAZDFE010000080.1:0-5435 GCA_964504755.1 uncultured Candidatus Peribacteria bacterium | reverse complement strand
ACGGAAAGAAGGAGGTTTGCATTAAAATCTTCTCGGAGAAACTCATCTATTTGATCGCCTGTTATTTCTCACTGGACTCAAATATTTCATGGAGCTTCTGTAATGCTAATCATGGTTCTATAAAATAAGGGCTCGTTGCTATCGTAACACATTGTACCTGGGGAAGCAAGTTTTGTATGAGTTGTATTTTTTTCGTATCATCGATGACGCTCATTTCTGGCGCGAAGAAGTCGAGGTCGATATTCAGGATGCTATTTCCTGAAGGAATGTAGTTCATCATCGCATCGACCTGATAGTCATTCTCGATGCGGTGCATCGATCCGATGAGTCCTGACATGAGTGCGGGCTGGATGTAGTTCCCGACATTACAGTGATAGTTCGTAAATTCCCAAGCATATTTCTTGTCGGTGAGTGCTTTTTCTCGATCGAGTGAATATTCATTTTCCCAGAGATCTGAGTGTTCATCGATATGAATCAGCTCGCATCCAGGCTCTATGAGTCCATCGTGTATCGCTTCAATCCAGAAATACAGAGCGTGATTATGATTATCGAAAATCGTGATGCGTGGCGACGATGGGGTTATGAGTTCGATGAAATGCTCGAGCCCAATACAATCTTTAGTACTTCCATCTTCTTTTTCTCGGAAAACGATATCCGTTCCGATGCGAACATCATCAAGCGTTCCAATTTTGAGACTGGGAATCATGATTTCTATATTGACGAACGCATTATTTCCACGATTTCCAGTAAGGCAAAAAGCTTCCTGATAGGGAATGAAATCAGGACTATCTGAGGACATCACGTATTTTTTCTCGGGTGTCATAGGCATGTTCTTTGCTACTGATACGATCTGTGGATGGAGCTATAGGAGGATTGCTTGTGGGATGTATGATGGGAGCAGGTATTACTACTGGTGGAGTATCTTTCTCGAGAAGGCTCTGTATCAGTCGGGCAGTTTCATTCGGATCAGTAACATAGTACATTGGCATTGTACCAGTGAGACTCGCGCTATCGCCTTCCGTCATAATTTCGATCGTTCCGTAATGGAAAAAACTTCCGATACAGCCAGAGTATTTAGCGCTTACGGTTTTTACCTTCTCTCACTCGACCGAGTGGCTACTCGAGAGCATTCCAGACTGATTTACGAATATAATTTTTCCTGGGATAATGATATTATAGTCCATTTCGAGATCCATCATTCTTTTTCTATACCGTCCGAGAAGAAACCACTCTATGAATAAAAGTCCTCCATCTACGAGTACCATGAGATTCCAGTCATTGTTCGTATGGGTAACATAATATCCAATACCCCAGACGATAAGACCGAGAAGAATCCATTGATTCAAGATGGTTTGATTAAAAAAACGAATAAAATATCGATCCCCTTGTTCGAGCTCTTCGATGAGGGTAGAGATATCATTTCTCACATTCGGAATATCATAGATTTTTCGAAAATGACGAATATAGGATACAACCGAGATAATAAAGAGCATAACCGATATACTCACTCCACCGATCAGAGTGAAGCGTAAAACTTCATCTGAGTAATACTGAAGAGCGATCCATATATTGGCTCCTGCGAGTGCGAGGATCGTGAGAGGAATCCAGAACATAGCAAGCGCAAAAATCCATGATCGCTTAATGATCATGATACGTTCGATGCCATCAGATTGGAGTCTCTTAATCGTATCAGTTTCACTATTGATATCGAACGATTTAAAGAGGAAGCTATAAATGCGATGAAAGGGAATCATAGTTATAATTGGCTAAGAATTTCATCAAATACCATTTCTGGAGTTTTATTCGTTGTGTCAACAACGATATCATAGAGATTCATATCATAAATATGAATTCCATAATATTTCTGATACCTATCATCCTCACTTTTTCGTCGGATAACAATATTCTCTGCAGCGTGCTCGATCGTCGAGTGATCTTCCACACCCGCACGACTTTCGTCGTGAAATATTCTTCTGGCAGCCTCTCGAGGATCGACGGTAAGAAATATTTTTTTTCCATGGGGAATAAAGTGAAACGAGAGGCGCCCATCGATAATAAAATTATCTTCGGTTTTTCAGAGTTTGATCTGACGTTCATCAAGAATATGATCGATAATACCACCATCTTGCTCTGCTTCACGCCCGATATCAATGAGTGAGATTCATCGTTCCATGGCGAGTTCTCGCATAAAATCGCCTGTTGAGTAGCGTTTATATCAGAAATGTTCGGAGAGTTTTTTACCAAGGGTGCTTTTCCCAGCACCATGATGTCCTCAAAGTGTTATAATCATAGCGTTGAATTATAGGAAAATATGTCAAAAATCAATTTCCATTCATAAAAAAGAGAGCTCTACTGAATCTTCCACTTCTTGATTTCCTCCTCGGTAAGGGAAATGATAAAATCGGATTTCCAGTACAGGGAATCGAGAGGACGACTTTGAATCGTATGATTCTCATGAATGTATGTTTTCTCCTTTCTTGTACAGGAATTATTGAGACAGGTATATGATTCGGTAATTCCAGTGGGTGGTACTAGGAGCGTATTTTCGATAAAACCATGAGCAATCATATATTCTGCGATGTGATGCCAGATGGGCCCCGCTCCACTCACGCCCGATACGTCTTCCATACGAGTTCCATCAGCATTTCCGACCCAGACCCCGATAATAGCATCAGGATGGTATCCTACTGCCCAGTTATCACGAAAATCCGTACTCGTTCCTGTTTTTACAGCGAACGGAATCGAAGTGTTCAGTATACTCGTCATACCAAATGTTTTCGCTCTATTTTTCTCATCGCTCAACATCGCATAGAGGAGAAAGTTATTCGCCTCAGAAAGGGGGAGAAAGCGGCGATAGGACTGGACTACATTTTCGAGTGTGAGCTCGGGCGTACCGATTGAGATGCCGTATCCATAGTAGCCTGAGTCATGATCGAGGTCGAGCCCATTTTGCTTCATGGATTCATATATCTTCCCGATGCCGAGGGATTCGGAGAGGCGAACACTCGCAGTATTGAGAGAATTTCCGAGGGCTTCCTTGAGGCGAATTGGGCCATATGATTTGGGGATATAGTTTTCGGGTACGTAGTCCTGATTTTCTTGTTCGGTGGCGTATACCTTGGTATCATCGAGGAGGTAGGATTCTCCATCCGCTCATCATTCGAGTGCTATTTTATAGACAAATGGTTTGAGCACCGAGCCGACTGATCGTCGTTTTTGTATCATATCGATAGCTCCATCTTTCGTATTTTTCGAGTGGTTTCCGATATAACAGATGACTTTTCCACTTTCTGGATCGATGATGTATACACTTCCATTGGTGACATTTTTTTCCGCGAGTTTCGAAATGATACCCTCGAGTGTATTTTCAGCAAATTGCATCAGGTCGAGATCGATCGTGCTCTGGAGGGTGAGATTAGTAGTGGTGCAAATATCGGTCGGAATTACCCTGAGAAATGTTTCGAGTGTATTAGTTTCGCCGTGACAATACGCGTTTTTTTCTGCGAGGATTCGATAAGTGAATTGTGGAAAAATATTCTTAGAGCTTTGCCTTTCTCCATTCCAAAAATGGGGAATTATTTCTTTTCCATAGAGTTTTTTGCTAATTTTCTGGGCATATTGGAGAGCGCCCGGATGGTTCATATCATTTATATTTGGCGTATGAATTCGGGTTATGAGATGAATTATATGTTCTTTTTCTGAGTATGATCCACTGTGAGTGTAGTGCGAATTCGCTGTTGCGATCCCGTAGATTCTATTTCCCATATAGACAGTATCGAGATATTTTCTGAGAATTGTTTCTTTCGAATCGTGAAGTTCGAGGAGACTCGCGTAGAAACCTTCTCGCACTTTCTGTACAATATTGCGTTCGGCATTTGGAAAGTATTGATTCTTGATATATTGTTCGGTGATTGTAGAGCCACCACGAATGTA
Source organism: uncultured Candidatus Peribacteria bacterium (assembly GCA_964504755.1). GTDB lineage: Bacteria > Patescibacteriota > Gracilibacteria > BD1-5 > UBA2023 > CAZDFE01. The sequence continues at coordinate 1,502 of CAZDFE010000080.1, read as the reverse complement.
CGATCAGGCGTTCCAGTTTTCTCGAATCGCTCAGAGTTTCCCGATAATATCAATACCCGAGTGTTCATAAAATCGATGATCCTCGATCGAGATAATCGATCGAATGAGTTCCGTATTGAGTCAACCAGTATAAGATTCGCCATATCCTCATGGTAGAGCCATTTTAGTTACTACTGTACCATGATTATCTAGGATAGTAATATTTCCTGGACGATCGACATTATTCGAAAATCCAGAATATATCAAAATTCCTTGATAGCAGAGAACAACACTTCCGATGATAGTAATTCCGAGTAGTATGCGTTTCATGAGCGGATAAGATAGTCACAAGCAGTATAGAGACAATTTCTTTGGAATCCAGTTTTTTGATTTTCTTTTGACAATTACTATTTTTCTATATAATCCACTCACTCTATCGGAGACCGTGAGTTGGGCCATAGCCCTACAAAATCTCACCGAGATGGACGTTCGAGATACTTTTAGAGTATTTCTCGATTCGTTCGTACGATATGGTGCGGATTTTTTTTGCCCATTCGTCAGAGATATATCAGGAAATTTCCTCATATACTTATCATTAATCATTTTGTCATTATGGCAGTATCACGAACTCGTAAAGAAGAACAACTCGTTGCTCTCGAGGCATTCCTCACTGGAGCAAAAAGTGTTGCATTTACTTCGAATAAGAAAATTACTGTTGCTGAAGTTTCTGCACTCAAGAAGGAACTTCGAGCTCAGGGGGCTATCTTCCACGTTGCGAAGAAGACACTTATTCGTATCGCATTTAAAAATGTATTTAATGCTGAAATCGATCTCGATACTCTTCCTGGTCAAGTAGCGCTCATCATCTGTAAGGGTGAAGATGCGATTGCTCCACTCGGAACGGCTAACAAGTATTCGAAAGAATGGAGAAAGGAAGAGAAGATGGTATTCGTCGGAGGATACATGGACGGACGTCTCATGGATGGTGTTGAGACAACAAAACTTTCCAGCCTTCCATCTCGTGAAGTGCTTCTCGCGAAACTCCTTGGTTCTATGATGTCTCCACTTTCTGGTCTTGCTCGATTCTTCGATGGTGCTAAGAAAGACCTCGAAGCAAAATCACTTACCAAGGTGGGTGATCTTACCGTTGCTACTCCAGCAGCTCCTGAGGCTCCAGCAGAAACTCCTGCTCCTGAGGCTCCAGTTGCAGAAGAGCCAAAGGCTGAATAATTTACGTTTCATCTCATGAGTCTTTCGACAGAAAGATTCATGGACGAGGTGTAAATCTCGAAATTATATTTCTATTTTCTTATTTTTTCTATTATGGCTGATCTTTCTAAGAATGCTGAGAAGATTCTCGAACTCGTCGAGGCTCTTACAATCGTAGAACTCGCTGATCTCGTTTCCGCTATGGAAGAGAAGTTCGGAGTTTCTGCTGCTGCTCCAGTTGCTGTCGCTGCTGCTGGTCCTGCTGCTGGTGGTGATGACGAAAAGACATCATTCGATGTTGTTATGACTTCTGC
>CAZDFE010000079.1:0-5445 GCA_964504755.1 uncultured Candidatus Peribacteria bacterium | reverse complement strand
CACTTCAAAAAAAGCGGCGTAATCTCCAAGTTAATATTTTACAACAATTCGTAACTGTATATCTATGGTTTCTCTTGCTACTCTTTCTCCTAATCCTGGATCTCAGACAAAGCCACGTCGTCTCGCTCGTGGACGTGGATCTGGTCTTGGTGGTACTTCTGGTCGTGGTATGAATGGACAGAACTCTCGTACGGGTCGAAAGCGATATGCTACCTTCGAAGGTGGGCAAACACCTCTCTTCCGACGTACTCCAAAGCTTCGTGGTTTTACGGCGTATAATCCAAAAGATTACGTTGTGGTAAATCTCGATCAAATTCAGGCCATTGCTGAAACGGGAGTAACGGTGGTGGATTACGCGATTCTCTATGAACGCCGTATTATCCGAGAAAAGGGAAAACTTCTCAAGATTCTTGGTCGTGGAACTCTCTCTTCCCCTGTAACGGTTACGGCAGATGCATGCTCAGAATCTGCAAAGAAGGCCATCGAAACCGCTGGTGGAACCTATAATGCATAATTTGAAGACTCTCTGGCTACAGAGGGTTTTTTTCTTTGCATTTCTCTGATTTTTCCCTATTATCTAGCGGAATTTTATTCTTTGTTATATTCGTCTAATTTCATTCGTATGATTCCTCATCTTAAAAAAATCTGGGCAACCGAACATATTCGTAAGAAGATTTTAGTAACACTTGGTATCGTTGCTATATATAAGCTTCTTTCCGCTATTCCAGTTCCTGGGGTGAATGTGGCTTTGCTTGATGCCTTTTCTGAACAACTTCGACTCAATACTCAGCTCGCTTTTTTTGGTTCGATTATGGGAGGTGGACTTGAGCATTTTTCTCTGATTCTCATGGGGCTGGCTCCGTATATTAATGCTACGATCATTATTCAGCTTCTAACGGTTATTGTTCCATCATTGGAATCTCTGAAGAAGGAAGGGGAACAAGGTCAGAAAAAGATTAATAATTATACTCGATACCTAACGGTGCCACTCGCACTCGCACAGAGTTATGGAATGATTTTCCTCTTGAATACGATTATCGGAACGGGTGGCGGTGCAGATATCATCAATACAAAGGATTTTATGGGTACAGTGCTTCCAGCAATGATCGCTATTACTGCTGGTACGATGGTGCTTCTTTGGCTCGGTGATCTTATTTCTGAAATGGGGATTGGAAACGGAACATCAATTATCATCTTTGCTGGTGTTCTTGCAGGGGTTCCACAGCATATTCTGAATTATATTTCCACGGGTTCCTATACCCTCCTCGCAGTACTTTCCGTATTAACGGTTGCTGTCATTTATGTGATCGTGAAGTTCACGGAAGGGTACCGTAAGGTTCCGCTCGTCTACACTCGTACGGGTCGTGATGAACGTTCGTATTTCCCAATTCGGGTGAATCAGGCAGGAATGGTTCCTATTATTTTTGCTGTGGCACTTATTACTTTTCCAGCATTGGTCGGACAGATTCTCCAGCGTCGAGCGACGGGGTCAGGTTCACAGATTGGGGAGTGGCTCGCCACGAATCTTTCGATGCAAAATCCAGGATGGATATATATTCTCGTGTATGCACTTCTGGTGCTTGGTTTTTCATTCTTCTATGTTTCTATTACTTTTAATACGGACGAAGTAGCGGAAAGTATTCAGAAGCGGGGTGGGTATATCCCAGGTATCCGTCCAGGAAAAGAGACATCACTCTATCTTCAAAAAACATCGGATCGTCTGAATCTCTTTGGTGGTGGTTTTCTCGCACTTATTGCTATTTTTCCGTATGCCGTTACGAAGTTAAATAATGATTTTGGTATTTTTCAGATCAGTGGTACAACTACAATTGATTTTCTGATTTCTGGTTCTGGACTCATCATCGTTGTTGGTGTAATTCTCGATATTATTCGACGAATTGATACTGATATGAAGAGTTTCGATTATAAGAAATTTCATTAATTTAGTCTCGAAACACACACGGAGGTATTGATTTTTTCGAATCGGTAATCTGTGTGTGTTTTTACTTTTTACGATAAGATTATGCGTATTTGCGTCTGGGATACAGAAACAACAGGATTTGCTACCAAGGGGGGGGATATCTCACAGCAACCCTATATTGTGCAGTTTGCTGCGATCGAGGGAGAGCTGATCGATGGAGTATATACAGAGATAGCTCGACATGATATCTTGATAAAACCAAGAATTTCGATTCCTTTCGCCTCTTCTCAGGTGCATGGAATCTATGATCGTGATGTGGAGCATCGTGAGTATATCGAATCCTATCTGGATGAAATCCTTCGAGTTCTCAATCGTAATGATATTGTTGCAGGGCATAATATCGAGTATGACGAACAAATTCTCGGATTCGAGCTCGAGCGTTCTGGGCGGATCGGGGATTATGCTCCACAAAATACGATATGTACCATGCGTTCCTCTACAGAGTACTGTAAACTCCAGGGGCGTGGATTCTCCTATAAGCCACCAAAACTCGCGGAGCTTCATAAACACCTCTTTAATGAATGGTTCGAAGGAGCGCATAATGCGATGGTGGACGTGGAAGCAACGATGCGTTCTCTGATCGAATTGATCCGTCTTGGAGTGGTGGTTCCAGAAACCAATAATGTGATGCGTTTATTTTAGAAAAAGGCCCTTACGGCCTTTTTATATTATAGTGGAACAATCATCGTTTCCGTCGTCACTCATCGGATCAGATGATGTTTTGTATTACTCGAAAATACGGTATTCGTATATTCATTTTCACTTTGATAGTGTATGAGGGTATCGAGGGGAACGAAGGTATATCCTTCTTGCTTGAGCGTGTTAATAATAGTAGGAAGGGCAGTTACGGTATCTGATTTGATATCATGGAGGAGAATGATACTTCCACTTTTTGTCTGTCTGACGATATTTCTTGCAAGTGTAGTAGGATTTTTCGTTTTCCAGTCTTTCGGATCCACATTCCATCCTATAATCGGGCTCTGATAGATCCATCCGATACGAGCATCTTCAATTCCGTACGGAAACCGAAGAAAATGAGGATATTCTCCCGTGGTGCCGAGAATTTCGAGATTGGTAAGGAGTACTTCCTGAAATATTTCTAGAGTACTTAACTTCGAAAATGCGGTATGACGAAAGCTATGATTTCCGATCGTATGTCATTCTTTCTTGGCACGCTGGAGAGTGGGTATATTTTTTGCAATTCGATTTCCCACGACAAAAAAAGTAGCTGGAACTTTTTCGGCCTTGAGGGTATCGAGAATAGCATTGGTATAGACTGCATGTGGACCATCATCGAAGGTGATACTCACGGGTTTGATACTCCATAGTTTTTCGTTGGGCGGAGGAGTGGTTCCTATGAAACTCATATGTGCCATACTCCAAAGAGTGAGGAGAAAAGAAAGCATGATGCGAGTTATCAGAGAATAATACCACTTCCGATCACACGATCTCCCTGATAGAGCACTGCGATTTGCCCAGGAGTGATGGCTCGTTGTGCTTCTGGAAAGTGAAGTCGAAGACGTCCTGTGGCTGAATCAGAAATATTTTCTATCGATATTATACTACACTCCTGATCTTCCTGACGGTATCGGAGTTTGGCTGAGTAGGATATTCATGGTTTGGGAATGGTTCCGATCCAATTTCCGATCGTACATTCATGCTGATAGAGAGATAATTCCGAGGCATTTCCCACGGTAATTGTATTATTTTTTGTATCTTTCGAGAGGACGAAGAGGGCCGGGCCACCCCCCACCTGGATGCCACGACGCTGCCCGATGGTATAACTAAAGGCTCCTTCGTGTTCACCGATGATCTTTCCCTGAGTATCGAGAATGTGGCCAGGTTTTTTTTCGATTTTTCGTTCGAGAAATTCCTTCATCGAAACCTTTCCGATAAAACATAGCCCTTGGCTATCTTTGCGTTCCGCATTGGGAAGCTTTGTATTCTTAGCGATGGTTCGAACTTCTGACTTCAGTAGATGCCCGATCGGAAATAGGGCTTTCGAAAGCTGGAAGGGGGAAAGTCGCGAGAGAAAATAGGATTGATCTTTCGTTGGGTCGATTCACTTGAGGAGTTCAAAGGTGTCATTGTGAGCTTGCGAAGTAATTCATGTTCCGATTTCAGAAACTTGAATTGACTCACTACCAACCTCTTCGTCATGACGGATACGCGCATAGTGTCCCGTCGCGATCCCATCAAATCCGAGTGAGAGCGCTTCTTCGAGAAAGAGGTCGAATTTTACGAGATTATTACAAAAAACATCAGGATTCGGCGTACGCCCGAGAGCATATTCTTCATAAATGTAAGCAATAATTCGTTTCTCATATTCTTCTCGATAGTCGAAAGTATAGAGGGGAAGTTCGAGAAATTCGGCTACTTTTTTCGCTTCTTCAAGATCGGCGAGCGTGGGGCAGTTCGGATTTTTCTCTTCGAGGTAGTTGATCATAAATCCACACGCCACCTCATACCCTGCTTCCTTCAGGAGAAATGCCGATACGGCCGAATCCACTCCTCCTGAGAGTCCGACGAGTATTTTTTTTGACATATGAGCGATTAATTAACGATCAGATTTTCTCCGTGGTGTTCGACCAAACGTTCCATGAAGTAATCTTCGAGCGGTTCTTTGAGTTCCGATATGTTCATATGAGCGATGATTTTTCCTTTCGCGATAATCGCGAAACTATCACAAATGGCCTCAACATCCGAGAGGATATGGGTATTGAAGAAAATAGTTTTTTTCTCATGCTTGAGCTCGAGAATCAGGTCTTTTACCATTTTTCGTCCGATCGGATCGAGTCCACTCATCGGTTCATCGAGAAAAATAATTTCTGGATCATGGAGGATCGCCTGTGCGAGTCCGATGCGCTGGAGCATACCTTTCGAATAGGTACTCAGTCGCTTGTCTCGAGCATGCGCGAGTCCTACTTTTTCGAGTACAACATCCTTTCGTTTTTGGAGTTTTTCTCCAGAAAGTTCGTAGAATGCTGCATTGAAATCGAGAAATTCATCACCCGTAAGGTACTTGTAGAGGTACGTATTCTCAGGCATAAATCCGATCCGTTTTCGGACAGCGATATCATCGATCGTTCCTCAGAGGATCGATACGGAACCCGTACTCGGTCGCATAATCCCGAGGATACACTTCATGGTGGTGGTTTTTCCGGCTCCATTCGGCCCAAGAAAACCAAATACTTCCCCATGGTGGAGAGAAAGATTTATATCATCGAGGAGGAGGCTTTTTCCTATTTTTTTTGAGAGGTGTTTGATCTGAAGGAGGGCGGACATAATTCTATATTTTACGGATTTGGAGGCGGATTTCACTGATTTCGTATCCTTCGGGGATATTTTTTATCGCGATATTTTCCATCGGAAAGTCACAGAATATTCCCGTTTTTTCATCGACGAGGTGCGCGTGCGTCGCATCATTACACTCGTAGTAGGTTTTTCCATTGATCCCTGGGAAG
>CAZDFE010000078.1:5167-5457 GCA_964504755.1 uncultured Candidatus Peribacteria bacterium | reverse complement strand
GGAGAATATTGGATATGGGCTCATATATGGATCATCGGAATTTAAGAATTATGCTGATGCTCACAGAAACACAGATGGGAGTATAATTTCTCCAACTCGAAGCTATCTTGACTACTTATCAGATGCCAAAAGATGACAAAATAACAACCAACTTTCTCTCAATGATCAAGCATTACTCGCATCTCGATGATCTATAGAGCAATTACTAAAAAATCAAAGTACTGTAAATGGGCTTATTTCATGAATTCCTCGATTAGATTTTGAATGATTACTGTTCTTCTGGGGCTGAA
>CAZDFE010000078.1:0-5157 GCA_964504755.1 uncultured Candidatus Peribacteria bacterium | reverse complement strand
TCAGCCAAATACTTGATCATCTCGAAAAGGTCATGCCTTACAAGCCTGAAAAAAAGATCCTGAAAAGATGAAACAAGTAGGAGGAACTATGAATAAAGCTATGGATGAAGGGGGTAAAAATGAGTGAGCAAAAGAAAAATCAGGACCTTCTCAAAAAAAGGATAATGCTTTTACTAAGATTCTTGGGAAAGCAGGATTAACAGTAGAATGAGGATTTTCCGACATTATAAACACCAAGGGTGCACCGCTCGCTATCTTAATCGCGTTCTTAGGTACTTGGATATTTAAAGACTTTAAATCAGCACTGGGGGTAGCACTTGGGGCTCTCGGAATATCTTCTGTGGCAAATGCGGTTGAAACGAATAAACATGAGGGTCAAAAAGTCGAAAAACAAGAAGAATGAAATGGAAAGCCACGCCAAAATGAAACGATAGATAAATCATATAGTACCCAGTTTAACACATTTCTTCAAATAGCCTACCATAAACCAGACATTAGCAAAGAACGAGAAACTCTCGAAAAGATTCAGGATATTAATTATGAATCTCTTCGTACCTATGTAATGGAAAGGGGGGCTATTCCAAAAGAAATCGAAACAATAGTAAAAGATTCTGGTGCAAAAGAAATGATTGATACTTATGTTCAATATATCGAATCAAAGAATGATGCCATTGCTACGCGTTTAAAGATTATGCGTGAGTCTGAAGATCAAAAAGAGAAATATAAAACTATGACTCTCAAGCAAATCAATGAAAAACTCTATAATACCGAGAGTCAGTTTAAAGGTGCTATTTCAGAAATAGAGAAGGCTATTGCTAGTAGCAATGATCCTCAAGAAAAAGAGGGATTACAGACGGTTCTTGCATCATTAAAACAAGCTCAAGCATCTGGAAATCCTGAGACAATCCAAGAAGCTCTTGGGATATGGGATATGCTCTGGGGAAACAAGTGAAAAATAGCACTTTGAGTGTTTGCATTTTATCTAGTCAAGAAAATTTGACTCATCGGATGAGCATTGAACCTTGTTTCAGGAACGGTCAGCACTGTATATAACACCTTTTCATACGGACTCAGACTCATTTTCAGTCCGATCAAAACCGTAAAAGCCATGCCTACTGAGATTAAGGCACAGTGGGAAAAACTCGCTAAAGATACTCCTAAGCCACCCAAGTCTACTTTTGGTGAAAAAATAAAGTGAGCGGCTTCCAGTACTGCTGATCTTTTACAGGGAGGAATTGGTACGGCCGAATTTGAACATATGGATGGACTCAAATCCCACCTACAAGCCAATAATATCGATCCGAAAATACTCGAAGAATTTCAATGAAAAGTACAAGCAGTTCAGAAACTTCATCCAGGAAGCGCCAATTATCTAAAGGGTGAAAATGAGCTTCGTGTGTTTCTCAATAATATGGATGAGGCTACAGTAAATGCAATTCGTTCTTATAGCGAAGCAGGTAAGTTTATGGCACCAGAGCAAGGAAAGTGTGCTAGAACACTCGTAAGTGCTCTTGATGATGCCAAAAAACTCCCAATTGCCTCTCGTTCTGCACGTTTTATTGTGTCATTCTTTAAGAAGATATAGTTTTTATGGATCAACTTCAATCCGATCTAACATCTCGTGGACTTGATTTTTCTATACTACCAAAAGAACTGCATCAATTGATTTTGCATTCAACGAGTATGTATGCGGATCTTTCTCCTGATAAACGCAAGGAATTTATAGAAAAATTTATAGATATTCTTGCTGATGCAGAAAATAATATCTCCAGTCTTAAAAATGAAGTGGGTATGACAAACTTTACGGATCGCACTCAGACATTAATAAATTCACTAAAAATCAATATCGAAAACCAGCAAACATATAAATTGCGCAAAGAACTATACGAATCCGCATGACTGAATGAAGATCCTAGTAAAAATGGTGTTATGAGTCAAATACTTATGGCCGTAATTGATGAGTTTGTGGTATCACTGGGTGATATGGTCATAGATATGTATAAAGTAATTAATGAAAAGTGAGCATCCTATGTTCTTCGAGAACTCAAAAATACTATCTTTTCTGGGGCTGTTTGGGAGGCAGTCGGAAAAGAGCTTGGATGAGGTATGATGGATCTATTTGGAAACTGGGATAATTCAAAAGATGACCTCATCTATAAAAAAATGAGACAGTCTCTCATTGCACTTTGAATATGAATTTTGCTTAAAAGTATCTGAAAGAAGCTCATAAAAACGATCGCTAAAAAATCAATCACAGTGGCGGCAAAATAAACTACAAAATATAATAATATGTCTCTTAATCTCCCAACATCCTTGTCATCAACGGAACTCCTCGATAGAGTAAAAAAAGCACTTACTCCTGAGCAATACTCCCGAATGCAGGATAAAGCGATTGATAAGATAGGTATAATGCAATTAAGTTCCATGAACCTCGAGAACCTCAAAAGTGAATTACCAACCCTCGTTCATGATGATCCAGAAAAACAGGATATATTAGCGCGCCTCGAGGTCGAATTCCCATGAATTCAGAATCCAAAAGAAAACTCACAAACTCCAAAAGCACCAACATTTACTGAGCATCCATGGGATTGGGCCAAAAATACACTCCAAGAGAGAGAAACACGATTATATGAAGCCGTCGTTCCAGACAGGATCCAAGAAGCATCTAAAATGAATAAAGAATGAGCTTCAACAATGGCCATTGCCACCACTGTTGTTGCCTGAGTTTCAGCTGGGAAAACAATACAATCCGCCGAAAAAACAGTAAATTGGTTTGAGAAACTTCGAAATGATCCTGGAAAATTTTTCAAGGAATTGTTCGATACACTCTTAAGTTTTGATATAAATCGAATCAAATCATTTTTTGAGTCTAATATTCATTCATTCGGTATTACATCAAGTATGGCTGATGAATTTGGTAGTATACTAGGTATTTCGAAAGATACAATAAAATCAGCAAAGACGCTTTTCTTACTCGAAAATTTTGGAAATATGTCTTATGGTGAATTAGGAAAGATTTGGGAAAAATATCAGAAAAATCCAGATTTAGACTTAATGAAACTATTTCAGATAAAAACAGGCTCAAGTTCCGAAATTGCAAAGGTTTTAGAAAGTATCTTTTGAAAAAATGCTCAAGATTTAACAGATAGATTTCTGCAGAAATCTGGAACAAAAGAAGGACTATCAAGTATATCTATGCGAGATTTCCTTACGTGATTAAGGTAATTAAAATAACCTAATCCTAAACGTCAATCCCAACTTTTTGACAGGTTGGGATTTTTTGTGGTACAATTTGGAAAGAATTATAAATAATAAATATGCTTTATCTTCAACACTCCATTTCAGAAGGTGTAACAACACCTCCATCTCCTGAAGCGCTCGAGAAAGAAAATATCCTGAAAAATTGGCCAAGTCTCAAAAAAATAGCAAACCAAGTTTCACTTGATCAACTCAGAGAACGAGCTACGCTCGTCGCAGAGCTCACAGATATAAAAAAAAGTCCAATGAAACGATTAGGGATATTTGATAATAATACTCAAACTATCGATAGCATTAATACTATCATCAACTTAATAGAAAATGAGAAAGATGTAGCAAAAATAGGAGAAACTGAAATCAACTCTTCTGTATGAGGGCGAATTATATTTAGTCAGAAACAAACGGTTCGAGTATTTCTCGGACGCGTTCTCAACAATGCAAAACTGGTTTCAGGTTTCTTTTCCGAATCTATTACTCGATCACCAAAGGATTCTGAGACAGAAAAACGGATTTCTCGACTCGATAGGTTTCTCGTAGCTTTCGAGACTCGAAACAGTGATAAAACTTATAAACCCTTTCTAAATGCAGCTCATCGAGCATTAGTTCGAGGAAATATTGATATTGCTCAGCAAAATGTTCGACACATCTTCGAAAAAGATAATCTCTCTGTGTCAGATATTACAAACTCAGAAGAGGGGCTTATGAAGTGACTTCGAGCTATTAGTGCCCGAGAAGAGGCGGGGAAGGTAGCCATGGAAGGTCACAAGGAAATAATGAACAAGGGAAATGGAGTTACAAAAGCTCAGCAACAATTAACAACGTACTTACAGTCTCATCTTGATGAGACTAAAGAAACAGTAACTGGACTTGCCAATAAACAGTATGATCAAGTACTCGCATCCCTTCCGGAAGGTCACCCGAAAAAATACGAACTTATTCAAAATAAGGATGTCATTCTTCAGAGTTTTCGAAATGATATTGCCTACATGCAGTCCTTCCGGAGCTATATTCAGAAAAATGGATCGGACAATCTCGGTATCTATGCAGAAGTATATAATGATATGGAAGGACTCTATGGGCATATGTCAGATGCCACCTACCACATGACCAAAGAAGCTGCTATTATGCTCGCTTCGTTTGCTGTGACAGGAGGAGTCGGTCCGCTACTTGGGGTTATTGGAGTAGGAGCTCGTGGCCTCCAGGCAGGAGCAGCGATCCAGGCAACCAAATTAGCAACTGAAGGGGCAAAGATTCACCGAGCTGCCATGGCGAGTAAAACAGCAACGGGACTATGAAATATCGCAAAAGGTGCTGATGCACTCAAAGTGGCTCAAGCCTCAAAACTCGTGAGCCTTCCCACTTCGGCTATCACCTTCACTACTACTGATGCAATGGTGCGATCTCTCTGGAGAGAAACTGGGGAAATAAGTGGATTCGATAATTTTCTGAATAAACTCGCAAGAAATACCCTCATGTTTACTGCGTTTTCTGGAATGGAAGCGAGTATCGGTAAATTTCTCCTTCCGAAAAATATCGCCCTCTCATCTGGCTTTACCATACAACATGCTGGGAAAATTCTCGCCTTCACGGGATGAGATGTGGCCGTTATGCAAACACTCCACCTCGCAGAAACAGGAAAAATCGAGTGGGATACGAATAGCATCATCCAAGCCCTCGCCTTCCGAATGGGAATGAAAGCTGGTGGAACATTACCACCACTCCTTAAAGAATATTTTCCGAATCTTACTCAGCGATTACAGTGGAAAAAAAATACAAATAAGCCAGTACGAGAGGAGCCCGCATGAACTATTTCAAAAGAAGTTCCAAAATTGGAAACTCCAAATCCAAGTACACAAACATATACGACATTGAGTCCAAATGATAGGGGTCAAATATTTC
>CAZDFE010000077.1:2267-5491 GCA_964504755.1 uncultured Candidatus Peribacteria bacterium | reverse complement strand
GTCTCGGACACGATGCGATCGTTCGTGCGATCCAGTTCGAAGACGATGGAGTTATATCTTCTGTTCCTGGAATCGGGAAAAAAACGGCGCAAAAAATCATCGTCGATCTCAAGGGTTCTATCGACTTCAAGAAAACACCTCAAACACCGATGAAAAACAACAGCGATTCCCTCCTGATAAGTTCTCTGGTACAAATGGGATATGATAAAACACGTGTGGAAGAAGTAATTCAATGAATCTCTTCCGAACTCCCGATCGACAAACGCACGATCGAAGCTATCCGTAAACTCGCAAGCTAATGAAAGCATGGAAACAATCCTTTCAGGAATACGTCGGTGGGAAAGATTATCCGAATGCCCATGAACAAAAGCTCCTCAAAAGGGCTCAGAAATATATTCATCGTCTCACTTGGATTCCTGGGATCGAAATGATGGCTATAGTGAATTCCCTTTCGATGTTAGCCACTCATCCAGATTCCGATATTGATCTTTTTGTCATCACTGGAAAAAATCGAATCTGGTTCGTACGAATCCTTATAACAATCACCCTCGGTATACTCTGAGTTCGTCGCTCTGGAAAAGATATTCCTGGGAATTTTTGTCTCTCGTTTTTTATAACGACGGAAGCGATGAATCTGGAGCCAATCGCGATAAAAAATGATATCTATCTCTACTATTGGATATACTATCTCAAGCCAATATTTTCGAAAAATCATGCCTATAATCGATTTCTTGCATCGAATCCATGGGTAGAAATCGATACTGCCCAGTATCAGAAAAATATATCCGACCTGAAACAGGTGGTATGAAATCAACAAGACAGCCGTATTTTAGATAGCCTCAATACTTTGTTCCATTTTATCTTCGAAGCCCGAACTCGAAAAAAAAATACAAAACTCGGAAATCCATGGGGAGTTATTATCACGAATGATATATTAAAATTTCATCCAGAAGATCGAAGGAAAGAAATTTCAGAGCATTTCTTTTCAGAAAGATAAGGATTTCTCGAAAAATTTTTTGACAAAAAGCATTCCGAATATATACTCCTCTCGCGCTCAGAAAAACATCTGGAGAGATGGCAGAGCGGTTGAATGCACCGGTCTTGAAAACCGGCAAGGCGAAAGCCTTCCAGGGTTCGAATCCCTGTCTCTCCGCCATTGTAATACAAAAACTTCCTTAAGTACTTAAGGAAGTTTTTAATTTTCATTTCTAAAATGAGATACCAAAGAAAATAGTATTTTATATACATGGTTAAATGTATATAAACATCAAAAATACTTTCAAAAAAATTGAAAGTATTTTTGATTGCATTATTCGCTGAGTGCAGTAACAATAAAGAATTGATTGGGTGCACTTGGCGAAAGTGTAGATTTTTTAGCCTGAATAAGTTGATTCACTTTTCATGAATCCGTAAGATCAACGCCAGTACCATAGTTAGCGCTAATCTTGATCTCAAGTCGTGCTCCAATTAATGCAACTTGACTACTACGACCATATTTTATCTGACTATAAATATACGAACCTGTCATATTACAGAGAGTAGGGTATGTCATTTGATGAGAGGGATCAGTTGGAGGTTGAGAAGTATCAGTTTTAAGCGCTGAAAAATGACCCTCCTTCTTAGAGACATTAGCATAATCCATAACAAGATCTGAACGATTAACCATCTCTGTGAGACAATATCCTGAATTAGCATATGAACCACTCCCATAATTCGAAGGAAATGTATCAAAATTCGTTCTATAAGTCATAATAATATTCTTCATGTAACTCTGTATATCAGTCACTCGCTTTGTATCACGAGAACGCATCATATAGGGCTGTACTCAGAGATATAGACCAGTGAACAATACTCCTAATATCATAACTGTCACCATTATCTCAACTAATGTAAAAGCTCTTCGTGAAAATTGCATAGAATAAAATTGATTATTGGTTGATTATAAGGATTTTTATAAAATGTAAACCAATTATTGGGCTTAATAACTTGGGGGATGAGGTATTGTACTAATGTTATAAATCATTTAAAAAATCCTCACAAAGTTGTGAGGATTTTTTAAAACATCCAAACGAACTAATTCGAAAGAACATATCCTGAACCAGCACCTTTAGAAAGAGTAGCAGGATTAAATGTAGCAGCAGCAAGAGTTGTTCCTACAACAACGTTAGAATTTCCACCATTTGCATTCTCAAAGGTAGCAGCTAATTGGAAGGCTGCAGCACCATTAATAGTACCAGTATTGTATCCATAGTGGCCATTCGCACAGCCATTGACACTTGATGTAGAACGAGAAGTATCCGGATCCCTTGGCATACCCTTTGGAAGGTAATTTGTTGCACCCGAGAATGCATCAGCCGCACAATGACTACCATTCTTTGCAGGATATGATTCCTTATCTGAGTAGTAAGCACCGAGGGCAGTAGAAATATCCTTAAGTCCTGATGCACGGGCAGCATCACGAGAACGCTTGAGATAGTTTGTCATGCTTGGGAAGAGAGCGGCAGCAAGGATACCGATAATCGCAATAACGATCATAAGTTCAACGAGGGTAAAACCACGATTGGTGAGTTTCATAAGAGGAAGAAAGAAAAGAAGTAAAAATGAAAGTTATACATAATCTGATACTGGGGGGGCATGTGTATCTTTTTTTACTTTTCTTATTTGATTATCATGGCTATGAGAAAAATAATCTTGAAATTCAAACGATTCATAGAAAAAGCTAGGAGGCACCAAAAGACTGCTACTACAAAAATCAAACATGAAAACCACATTTAATTTTGAAAACCCTGTTTTGTTTCAATGTGTATTCTTACGAATTTCTGGAGCTGTCTTTCTCCTATCTTTGGATGAACCCTGTGTTTCGAGAGCCCTCTGTATATCCTCTGAAGGGAGGAAATGTTGTTTCGAGAGAAACTTCGATCATCAAAACTCAAGAACATCATGCAAGAAAAATATCTCCAATAACAATACTACATAGAGAAAGCTAGCCACTACATATGTTTGAGTAAATGAAGACAAGAGTTTCATTTTCCAATGATAAATTATACTATCAGTTTTTATACAGGCAAAAGAGACCCAGACTGATGTTCAGACGGGTCTCTTTTGATGAGAAGATTAATTCGAAAGAACATATCCTGAACCAGCACCTTTAGAAAGAGTAGTAGGATCGAATGTAGCAGCAGCAAGAGTTGTTCCTACAACAACGTTAGAATTTCCACCATTTG
>CAZDFE010000077.1:0-2167 GCA_964504755.1 uncultured Candidatus Peribacteria bacterium | reverse complement strand
GAGGGTAAAACCACGATTGGTGAGTTTCATAAGAGGAAGAAAGAAAAGAAGTAAAGGACTCAAGCATTATACAGTTTCTCAGACAAAAAAAAGCGGAAACCTAGAGACATTTTTGTATTTGTATGTATAACACGTGGGAAAGTGTAGCATATAATTTCTCACAGGTCAAATAAAAATGATAAAATAATATGATCTTAAAGCGAATAAACCGAAAAATAAGAGGAAAAAGTATGAATAATCCAAATTGTAGGAATAAATACATCTTCCGCTTTTTAAAGTTTATTTAAGGATTAAAGTTATATCGAGCATACCATGTAGTCTTGTTCGAGTGAATATCCGAGTTTTTTATAGTATTCACGACTTCCTACCCCCGAAATTACGGCTATTTTCTCGATTTTTGGATACCTATTGTGTACAATCTCTTCAGCATGAGCCATCATTTTCTTCCCAAAACCCATATGTTGACCCGTTCCATCGGCTCGCACTCAGAAACCAAGCTGATCACCAAAAACATGAACTTCTCGTATCAGAGCAGCATTTTCTAAGACTGGCAGAAAATGCTGCTCCTGAGTAAAATACTGCGATGGAATACGAAGCCGCAAGAGTCCGAAAATGGTTCGATCCTCAGGATCAATACACTGAATGAAGTATTCATGCCCTCCACTCGCCTCATAAAAAGTCACCTCTATGCTAGCATTTTCAGGATTATTTCACTTCGAACGAATCTCTCGGGCGGAAATATCATGTCGGTGAATTCATTTTTCGTGCATCTTTTGTTCCGTGAGTTGTCGAAGGTTCGCAAGCTTCGAACCCGCAAGAATTTCTGATGCTGGGATATCACGATACATACGATTGAGTCGGATATACTCTGGAAGCATTCCCTGAAGATCCGCCATAAGATCAATCAATGTCGCATCATCATAAGGTATGAATTCATTATTTCGCCAAATTGCTTCGAGTTCAGAATGGGGTGTTACCACCATCGGATAAATTTTCATCTCATCAGGCCGAAAATCAGAATTTTCAAATACGGTTTTCATACTGGTTCGATCCAGTTCGGGAGTCGAACCGAAAAGCCCTGGCATCATATGGGCCACCACTTTGAATCCCGCATCTTTCAATAATCTGGTTGCAAGAATAGACTCTTTATTGCCATGTCCACGTTTATTTTTCTCATTAATGGAGTCAATCGTTGTCTGGTACCCAATCTCTACGCGTGTCACTCCATAGGTGCGAAGTCGTTGTATTTCTTCGACCGTGATCCAATCTGGTCGAGTCTCGATCGCTATACCAATCACTCGACTCTCTGCCGTTTCATTACGTTTTTTTGCTTCTTCGAGCGTTTCTGATGCCTTCATCCGATATCATTCACGAATCTTAAATCGAGCAAATCGATCCTCATCGAGTTCAGCATTTTCTATAAATGGACGTAGTTCTGCATAGGTAGTATGGGCATCGTATATATTTTTTATAAAATCTTCTTGGTACTCCCGTGGGTATACACTCCAAGTCCCTCCAATAACACGAATATCACATTTTGCGATCGCATTTCCTGTGATTTCGAGGGAGCGAAGACGATTTTGTACTTGTTTCACGGGATCAAACGCATTCATCTCCGCTCGCTGTACGGCAGGTTCATTCGTGATATAGCTTTTCGGGAGACCTTCATAGGTGGGACAAAAAACACACTTTCCTGGACAGCCCCAGAATTTCGTCAGCAAAGAAATCACTGAAACACCAGAAAGCGAACGGACGGCGCGTTTTCGCAGGATTTTCTGCACACGTACCTCAGGAATATATTTTCCTGAAAGAATCCCGATTCGATACTGCTCAATCAGTTCAATACTCGATGGACCCGTTTTGGTTCGATATTTCGCGAGAATCGTATTTTTGAGTTTATGAAAATCCTCCTTCGTCTGGATCGAGACATCAAGAACGAGAGCAGAAAGAATTTCTTCGATAATAGCATGTGTATTTGACATACTTTTTATAATAAAGGAAAAGTAAAAAAGTGAAAAACTTTTCTCGCTTTTTTTGACTTTTGACCCGTTTTTCATACAATGGGTCCGTTCGAAGGCTTGGAGAAAGCATCTCCTCGTCTCGCCACTTCATGCGGGGGTAACATAAAAGAGTGAGTGTACTAAGGCTTCAACCCTTGGGTGTGACG
>CAZDFE010000076.1:0-5635 GCA_964504755.1 uncultured Candidatus Peribacteria bacterium | reverse complement strand
TCATTCTCTCGATTTTTTCTTTAAGAGAACCTCATCAACAACAAATGCCATCTCGGGTATCATTCAAAAATGAAAATAAGTTTCCATCACTATCTCCGAATGCCTCATAAGATATTCATATTATTTTTGAAAAATTATTCTTAGGTGATGAAAAACTATCTTCCCTTATACCTTCCTTACTTCGTGCAAAATACAAAATATCCCCGTCTTGCATTCTTGTATCTTGTCTATCAATTTCACTAGTACGATAGTGATAAGAGTTTTCATTATTCGTATCTTCTGATGATAATAATTTTGCCAACTTGTATAGAGTAGTTGTTTTTCATATTCCATTCTTTCCGATAATTCCATGAATTCGGTAAAATCAAAATTTATTTTCAGTAAAATCAAAATCAATAACTAGTCTTGATTTCTTTCAATTACTATAAGATATATCCTCTTTGATTCTTCAGTATCACAATATTTGATAATCATCTTCTATGGTGTTGGCATTATCGTAAGCAGCTTTACATTCTTGGATATATCAGGTATTTCAACCCTGATCTCTTAATAAAGAAGTAAAAAATATATCAAGGTCTTTGAATTGATCAATAAATTTTTGTTCCTTTAATATAAGGTCATTCAATTGAGTTAATATATAATGGGAGAGATGAGATCAAAGTAACTCTTTCAACTCTATATAGAATCTACTATTATTTGCAAAAGAGCAGAAATCACTCCCCAATTTTTTACATGGAAATTCAATCTTATAATCTTCTGTATTTTTAATATCTGGATTGTTTCAAATTATCCTTGTATGCCCTATATAAATAAAGGATTTACTAAATCATTCATTAATATTTACATCATAAGTTGTTTCATATCAGAAATCATCCCAATCATTTTTAATGAGGTTTAGCCCTATATCTTTTAAGTGATCACAAAAGGATATATCAAAAATCTTCTTACCGAGATTTAATGTTGTTTCTAAAAAGAAATACAATCACAGTATTGCTTTCTCCGCATTCTCTGTATACAGTTCTCATAGGGAGTAATCATTTATTAGATACTTTGTAAGTGTCATATTGATTTCTAGGAGATCTTCTTGTTTTAATAGGTCTGAGTAACCGGCATATTCTAACACTTCTAATAAAGTTCTCTTATCGTAAATTGGCAAAATTTTCCATGGATGGAATAGATACACAATCTTATTCTTAAAAGGCGTTGGAATATTTACATATGCTTTAATATCTTGATGTAGTCAGGCTTTTTCACTTTTGCTACTTTCCAAATTAAGGATAAGAAAATCTTTTATTGTCTTAAATGCAATATCCTCATTCTCATAGATATCCAAATATTTATAATCATCATTTTGCTTAGAGAAAAATACTCAATATTTATAATTACTATATTGTTCTAAATGTCAGATATTTCCTGTTTCTTTTTCAATGAAATTACAAAAGCTTTCAGAGATTCCTTTTCATAAACAATAATTGAAAAGTTGTAACTGATGAATATATCAATCATTAATTCCTTCTTGGAAGCGAAGCAAGGATGAGTATGCTTGATTTATTCCTCGCTTATTATTCTTAATGTATTCAATATATTTATTCATAAAACTGTAAAATATTTTTATTTTACTATATTGAAAAATCCTTAAAACTCAATCATTACTAACTGTAATAGTAACCTCCGTAGGATTATATCTAGTAAGATTCTATATATGAAGTGATTCAAGGTATTCTGATACGGATTCTTGTGCTATTAAATTTGTTGAATATTCATCATAAGCAGTGACTGAATTACATATATCAACCTCTGACTTATTCATATAAACAAAATGCGTACTCCATATATTGCCTGATATTGTTCTAACAAGCTTGGAATATATGGTAAGTGGGGTTGTAACCTTAGGAAATCATCTCCACCATTGTTTCATTTGTAAAGACTTTACATTTGAAATAAGCAAGTTTACTGAATAGAAAGCAAAAATAACTCCAAGAAATTGGAGTTATTTTTGAAATAATGGTATCAGTAAAAATTGTCAATTGCATTGACATATATGTTAATATTGTTAATATATAAAAAATATTTAAGTAAAATATGAAAACTTCAATTTCACAAACAAAGTCCGTACCACATTCTTTAGATAAAAAACTTTTTTCGAGAAAAACAATTGTAAGTGCTTTTGTAGCATGAATCCTTTGAATATCAATTCATAGCATGCCTTGATCATCTTCATGATTTGAATGAGCCTGCCTTGATACTGAGAATGAACCATTACCATTATGATTTCGATCGTCAAAAACTGCCTGTGAGGACTTCCGTACAATAAACAATCTTTCATATATACAAGAGAGATTAAAAAGACTTACTGCGTTTATGTGAGGACCTGAGAATGAATTTAAAGAGCTTGGATTTGAGATTCATGAATTTTCTGTTTGAGATATAGGAAAGTTTGAGAATAAAGATACAAAAGATTCTACAGGCTTGTTGCAACATTTGACAAATGTTGATGGAAAAATTCATAATATGATGGTAATGTTATGAGAATGAATAGAATATTCAATTGTAGATATTTTAAAACATAAAATCACCCAGAAGGAGAATTTTCACTTCCTTCTATCTTATGTTAATTCAAGGGATCTCTGAGACTTGCTGGATGCGTTAAAGAAGGAGAATATTGCATTCAAAGAAGCAGTAAAATATGTCTCTTTTTTAAAAGTTCCATCAATCATGGCAAGAAAAATATGGTTCCGTGATATAGTTTTTCCGGTACAACCAACAAAAGAGGAAACTATATGATTCGTTGTATCACCTATGATAAGTTCTTACGATAGCTTTATGCAAGATCTATCTGTTGCGGCTATGGCATCCATGTATGCTCAAAAGACATTTGCTATTAGTCCAGTCTATTTAGATGGATGAAATATACTCCATGATGAAGATACTACTTTTATTTGAATAAGTACTATTCTTTCTGGTTATGCCATTGAAAAATTCAAATCTTGAAATTACGATGGATCCCTTAAAATAGATCAACAATTCTTGTCTGATGCTAAAAGATTTTATGAAATTTATTTTAATAAACCAGTATTGGTTATAGGGGAACTCACGGAAACAATTGAGGTTAATTCAGTTTCGGATTTACCAACACTGCTTAATATGCAGCCAGTATACCATATTGATATCTTCATGACACCACTTGGTGATAAGAAGATTGCACTTGCAGAATCAAGTAATCCACAAATAAAGAAATTACGTGAACAGCTTCAATCTAGCTGATATGTTATATACGATATACCATTTATAGGAGGATGAAAGAGGTGAGGACATAGTGTAAGCTATAATAATGTTATTATTGAAAAAACATCATCAGGTTGATATGTATATGTTCCACAATATAATTATGGCTCCGAGAAAGGAGAACTATGGATGAATCGAGATGAGGAGGCTATAAGAAATTGGAAAGCAACATGATTTATTCCAGTACCTGTCCGAATAAGCCTCCAAAACTTATCATGAACTGGATCATTGCATTGTCGAATGCGAGAAATTGATAGAGTTGTTAAATAAAACTTCTTCAATATACTGGAACTTACCTTATTTCTTCACCATTTTCAGAAACTATGGAACCAAAAAATTCCAAGTCTCGAAAGTGTTTGATAGAAAGCTCATCTCCACCATTTGATTTGAACTCAAACCCATTCTCAATGGTATTTCTTAGAAATATGCAAAGAAATACCACGGAAGTCATAGATGCTCATCAGAAATGGTGGGATTTTTATTATCTTGGAGTGATGGATTGAGATTTGCTTTTCATGAAAGGATACTATAATCACTCCATTCTCAATTTTGTTATATGAAGTCATTATTGTATATATCTGTTCTTTTTCTCTCGAGCGGACTCATTGTGTCATCTTGCTCTCTTTTTACTTCTGAATCTGGAGAAAGGATAACATCGTGAAATATTTCTTCCGAAGTTTCTCAGAATGTGAGCTGAAAGAAGTCGTCAGCTATTCTATGAATGGGTTTGATGGCAACGGGAAATACACTTTCGGGACTATCTGATACAGGTGTTCATGTTCTTGAATTGGTGAGTTCTGGAAAAGTGCTCGATCCAAAAATGTGTTTCTGGAATATTTGTATAGATACAAAACATCCATATTTTATGGATGGCACCACCATGGTTCAGATTGCTGGAGAAGGAGTTGGTTCAGAGGCACGTACTGAGTACTTGACACATGTGCCAAAAAAGGATGAGAATGGTGAGTATATAACTCCATTTGAGGCATACACGATAAAAATGGTTGATCTGAAAAAAAAGATTGCCAGTACCGGTGATAAGCCTCCGATGGGTGGTACGCTTGAGACATTTGCGCAAATCGGAGAGAAGCTGATGGTGAAAATCACAAAACAAATTGGCTGTGCTTCAGTCTATAAAGAGGAATTTTTCGATCTTTCAGGAAAGAAGATTGTGAATCCAACAGATCAACTTCCAACATATCCACGTGAGATCATTATATGAAGTTTGCATCTCATTTCTGATTGGACACGCGCTGGTGAATCCAATATGTTTGGGATAAAATTTTCTGTCGTAGAAGCTCCTAAGGATCTGGGAACAGTATCACTTCGATCGAACTATATTCCTATTCTCAGAGAAAGAATCATGGAAAGTAGTTCCATTGGGCTATTTTCAACCTATGTGATTCGTTTTGAGGAAATTCCGAATATCCTCTTTTATTATAAAAATCCGCTTGGATCCTCGGAGGCGATTATTTCTTTTCCGATCGAATCATGAGATATTGATCAAATGGGCAATTTCACCAGCGAAGAAAAAACAAAAGAAATACTGTCCTTATATACAGAAAGTGATGAAGTAGAGAGAAAGATCTGGAGAAGTATTCGCAAGGCACAAAATGAAGACGATTATATTGGTATTACGAAGGAGGATTTCTCATCGAAACTCATGCCAATATTTCGGTTGGCACAATGGGAAGGGGATCGATATTTTCTTTTTCCAGCCCATGGATATGAATGATTTACTTCTGCTGAACTTTGTAAGCCATTGGTATATATTTATGATATTTTCTCCCGAAAGAATGCATTGTCGGTAGGATTTCCGCGTGGAGGAAACTTTACGAAACTTATTCCTGCTTTTTCTGAAAGTCAAACGTGGAACTTCCATTCCAATGCACAGGGGAAAATATTGGTCAAAAATGTTTCGAAGCCAGCTGAGTACTTGTATTATTCTGCACGAGTTCCTGACTATGCATATAACACAGGAGGATGGCAGGTATATGGTCGAGATATGCGTGCTTTTTTCGATGAGAAACTAGATTATATCGGATTAAATGCATGAGAAAAGAAGGATTTTATGGAGTATTGGACATGAGAATTTTATCCAGATACCCTGTATTTTGTATCATTTAAATTTGATGCAGCTATTGATTCCTATGTGACACTCTCTTTTTCTGAGAAGCCAATCCGGCAAATGCGAATCCTACTCGAAGCATATCCTATAGAACATCGTGATGACGCCTTTTCTTGGCCTCATGTTGCTACTCGATTTGATACGTTTCTTCTCAAACATTTTGATCGTTCTGGTATTTTTGACGTATTTGAGTGGGGTGGAACGGTCCAGAAGGAGAAATAT
>CAZDFE010000075.1:0-5697 GCA_964504755.1 uncultured Candidatus Peribacteria bacterium | reverse complement strand
TGTTAGGCGCACCGCTAGCGTTCATCCTGAGCTATGATCAAACTCTTTGAAACGTAGCACCCTCCGAATAAATTCGGAAGGATTTTGAATTTTGTTTTGTACGATTACAAGATTGTTTCTTTTGACAGAAACGATCGTCTTCTTGTATATGGAATGTTAAGGTTCGGGTCGTTCGGAACGACAACGTGTGAATTTATATGGAAAACGTCCTTGAAGTCAAAAGTATTTTTCACTTTTTTCTCTGATTCATAGGTAAGCCTGTGTGGATCAGGAGAAAAACAGGGAGAAGGATATGGAACTTTACTGGGGGGAAATGGAGGCTCGGAATGAAGGTGCGAAGATTTGCGGAGAAGGAGGGGTTTTGAGTAAAGGAAGTGAACAAAATGAGGGAATTGTGCCAGAAAAAATGAGTTATAAGGAAATGTATTAAAAATAGGATTTTTATTTTCTATGGTAATGACTCCTTGCGGAAGTTATCACTACCTTAAGGCATTCAGATATACTTCTCTCTATACCAAAACTAATGTTGTTCGAATAGTACTTTGTATTTCCCGTATCCTTCTTTTTCGAGATCCGCCAACGGAACGAATCTCAGTGCAGCCGAGTTGATACAATATCGAAGTCAGCCTGAGCCCGTAGGCCCATCATCAAACACATGACCAAGATGTGATCCTCCAGTGCTTTTCACTTCTGTACGATCCATACCAAACTTTGAATCTGTATGTTCAGAAATGAGACTCTCTTCGATCGGTCGAGTAAAGCTCGGCCACCCTGTCCCCGAATCGAATTTATCCGTAGAAGAAAAAAGTGGTGTTCCATCGACCACATCAACATAAATCCCTGGAGCATGGTTATCCCAATAAGCATTATCAAATGGTCGTTCGGTGGCTCACATCTGCGTCACCTGAAACTGGAGTGGACTCAGATTTTTAGAAAGAATGGCTTCGCGAGAAAGCATCTCAGAAAGAATATCATCGAGATTCGACTTTCCGAGCCAACGTTTATACATATTTCCCTGTGAATCGACTTGGATAAAGGTGGACTGACTCAAAATAGAATATTTTTCTTTCAGTGTGGACTCCGTATCATAGTCTACTATATAGATAATCACATCTTTCGGAAGCGATTTCTCTCAAATCTGTTTCTCGAAATTTCGGCACGTCGGACACCAGTCAGCATGGAAAAAAAGAAGAATACGAGAACCCGTCAGTGTTTTGAGTTCTGCAGGATCGTATGGACGATATTGCGAATTTTTTTCTGATAATTCTGGAGTGCTCGAACCCGATAGAGTCGCCCCTACTTTCCCATTGTCATGGATAAATTTTGCTCGACCGCTTCCTTCCTTATAGAGATTATACCGAAATGCTGATTTTTTATAATAATCCTGTTGGTATGCTTCGGCAGGGAAAAAAGTCGTAAATGGGACGACCTGAACCGCAATCGGCGCATCAAATTTTTTTGAAGCACCGAGCGTGGTCTTCGCGGATTCGATGATACGTTTTTCGTCATCATTTTGGTAGTATATCGCCGTAGTGTAGCGAAATCCCCTATCCGCAAACTGCCCATCCGTCTGAGTCGGATCAATCTGGGTAAAATAGAGATCAACCAAGGTAGAAAATGATATTTTCATCGGATCATAGATCACCTCCACCGCTTCGCGATGTTTCGTAATTCCCGAGGAAACCGCATCATAATTCGCATCATCTTTCTCCCCTTCGGCATATCAGGAAATCGCTTCGGAAACGCCCGATTGCGCTTCAAAAATACCTTCCATACACCAGAAACACCCTCAAGCAAAATATGCTTTTTTGAGAAGTGTTGTATCAGAAAGTGTCACTTTAGTATGAGTATTCATATCCGTATGAGTAAAGGAAATAGATTGGAGTACATTTGTTTCGATGCTGGGTATATCGTACCTATCGAGAAGTGCTGATTCCAGTTTTTTATCAAGTCCTGAGAGGATCAGTAGTCCCACCAAAACAAAGATGATTCCCAGTATTTTTTTAAAATTTCATCCCGCATCTGCCAGCGGACGAAATCGATTCATGATATTCCTCCCTCAAAGAGCGACCAAAAGAAGCATCGATGCAAGTCCCAGCGCATAGGAACCAGTATAAACAATACCCCAGAACAGTGATACAGGAAATACGGTAGCAAGTAACAAGGCATACGTCGGTGAACACGTAGAAAAAACAGGTCATAGCACAGCACCGGTGATCATAGCTCTGAGAAGAGGATTGCCTATATCTTGTGCCTGATCGAGTTTCACAGTGGAGTTCGACCAAGAAAACATCTCAGTCATCTGAGTCCAAGCATGAGGAAACATATATGCCAAACCGAGAAAAACGAGAATACCACCCGAAAGATATTTCCAGAAAAAACTCGGTATACCGATCAGGAGCGTGGACGCCTTCAGCAAAATGGTAAAGAGCACGATGGATACGGCTAATGAAAGTGTTATCAGATAGGGATACCACCATTTTTTCTCAGAAACTGATCCTGAGAGAATCACAGGGAGAACGGGGAGAACGCATGGAGCGAGTATCGTGAGTACACCCGCGAGAAATGACGTAAAGAAAAGTGTCATAGGATTTTTTATTGTAAATATATTCCAAGAATCGAGAGAATTCCTTGCACAAATGGATCAGTTTTATCGAGCGAGTAGACCACAGCTCTCCATGTGCGAGTTGATGTTACGAGGCCAACACTCTGCATTTTTGCGAGATACTGAGATACCTGTGACGGAGTACAGTTCGTGAGACGGGCAATTTCCCCCGATGGAAGCGAGTCCACGTGGAGTAGGAGATAAATGATCTCGAGACGGCAGTCCGATGCAAGTGCATGGAAAACATCAGCCATATCCTTGAACCTATCTTCTTTTTCGAACATTTCTATCTGTATTTTTTGCATTTCAGACATATATCATTTGTTATTACTTTATCATTTTATGAAATAATAAAGTGAATGCAACTATATATAAAAAATCTCCCATTCCTTTCGGAAAGAGAGATTTTGATTATCTATGGTGGGGCTTGGTTGAGGAAGTCAGAACCGCACTTATGAGTCAGGAGAGTATCCCATACGTTCCGAAATTGATATAAGAATCTTCACTATTTTATATTTCTTACCTTTCTTGTTTCATATAAACTTGTATTTTTATAATGCTTTCAGGGCTGGCGTTTCCCATACTTACTGGGCAGTGAAAAATGTCACAGCCTTTTTTCTAATATAATTTGCAGTTTCATATCAGAAATCTTACTTATTTGCTTTTTTATATAACTCTGCTTACTGGCCGTCATTGAACGCTTATTTTTCTCTATAAGATCGATCGTCTTATTGAACAAGATCATATCTGTACTTTCTGATTCTTGAAATGGACTTACTTCTACTAAAACCATATCTTAAAGTTAAAAAAATACCCAACCATACCTCACTATTCAAAAAGTCATAATATCTCCCAGTTATTTCGATACTTACTTACGAAATCTTCGCACTTCTTTCGTCTTTTTGGATCTAAGACTCTCATAGGAGTATCTTTATGGAGCTTTCCTCATCTTCATGGCTTCGACATATGCTCCTCATGGTCCTTTCTAAGAAACTCAGCAATGTCACTTTGAGGGATTATAATATATTCAGGGAGCTTTCCTGGTCATAAAAGATTGACCATCACATAAAAGTGATTTCGTATAGTAGATAATTCCTCATCCTTATCGGATAATCTCCATCCTGCATTGTTATCTATTGCCATCGTTTTGACCTGGATATTTGCAAATTTCCCTGTACTGAGATTCGTTGCCAATATATCCACTTTTGGGGTATTTTTGAGAGTCAGGGTGGCTACTATTCCCATTTGAGATAGTTCTGCGGCTACATAGTACTCACCTGAGACTCCGATAATCCCTTTATACATAATTCAAGAAGTGATGAAATATTCTTCATAGAATAAGATTCTGGCTGATATTTGCAACCAGAATTTTTAACCAACCCATTTATGCAACAATACAATGAAGAAAAGACCTCAGTCTGAAAAGCACTTTATGAACTCGTAAATCTTCTCCTGGAGATCAAAGCGAATCAGAAATAAGCTACCCAACCTCAAACATCGTCGGGAGCTCTCGACTCGTTTTCGATTCCCGGATAAATCCCTGATGGACTACATTCTCTCCGAATCGCTCCTTGAGCTTCGTGAGAGCATTTGATATTTTCTCATTTTTTACCTGGACTCGATCATCGATATCGAATACTGAAAGTTGCTTCGGGGTAAATGGAGAGAGTTCAGAGAAAGTCACGCCCGTAGTCCGATAGATACACTTCTTATCAAATATAGTGAGGAGCATCTCTCGAAGGAGAGAGACCATACGAGACTTATCGATATTCGTCTCACCCATATCGATGGCCCGAGTCTGATAGGCGAACTCTTTCGTTCGGAGGAGGAGTCATATCACTCTCGCCCCTTGCTTTTCATTGAGCATCGTATCATAGGCTCGCTCGAAGTTCATGAGGATTTGCCTCCAGAGAAAGTGAGGATTCGAGCTCATCTCATGATTGAACGACCTCGTGCAAGCGATACTCTTTCTTTTCTTCTCGGTATCGTGAGGAACCCAGCTATCTACTCCATGAAGCTCGAGCCAGAGGATCACTCCATTGCGACCGAGAATCTCAGATACTCGTCGTCACTCCATCACATAGAAGTCATATACCGTCTTCACGGTCGACCCGAGTCTCTCACTATTACCCCGAGCGATATATGGAACCTCGGTGACTGCGAGGGTCCGAAAGAGTCACTCGATACTTTCCACATTGAAGTCGACATATGAGCCGTACGGTTTATTCAGATCACCGAACATCTTGGCCCGGATACGAGTATTGGATACCCCGATCGATACCGGAATGCCGATATCGTGATATATCTCTTCTTTGAGAGACTCGACAAAGTCATCATATCGTCCAGAGATATTGGTGAGTTCTGCGAAGAGCTCATCGATTGAGAATACTTCTATCTTCCCAAGCTTAGTAGTGAGATACTGCATCAGTCTCTCAGATACCTGCCTATACCAAGAGTGGTCCGGGATACGTTTCACGAGCTTCTTCCCGAGCATCCTCTCAGCTTCCCAGAGTGGGGTCCCGGTCTTCACTCCATACTTCTTCGCCTCATAGCTTGCGGCGATGACTATCTGGTCTCATACACAGACACACTTCCCCTTGAGCGATGGGTCCCGGAGGACTTCACAAGAAGCATAAAAAGAATTGCAGTCGATATGTGCAAAGATGCGAGTCGATGTATGGAAAATCATAATTAGTGGTATTTGCGTACTGAACCAGAGACCACTCCGAGTATCTCACATGGACCATTCACGATTATAGGCTCATATTTGGCATTGGCTGGGATGAGCATGAGTCTTTCTCACTTCTTCTCGAAGTACTTGAGTGTCACATCACCATCGAGAGAAGCGATCACGATATCCCCATTCTTCGGAGTGAGAGACCGATCGAGGATGACGATATCCCCCTGCCTGATCCCGGCATCCTCCATACTATCCCCCTTCACCTTCACGAAGTAGGTACTCGCTGGATGCTCGATAAGATACCTCTCTAGATCCATTTGACTCGTCGGATGAGTCTCAGGAGTAAATGGAAGACCTGCCCGTACAGACTCGAAGAGTGGATATCCTGTGAGTCGGTCCGTAGGTGTATATC
>CAZDFE010000074.1:0-5737 GCA_964504755.1 uncultured Candidatus Peribacteria bacterium | reverse complement strand
GCATGTAATCGATGGAACCGCTCCAGTTTATAAGACAACTCCTCTTTTTGTCGAAAAAATTGCAGAATATTTCCATAAGAAATATGATGTACGCCTCATGGGTCCTCACTATAATAATTAGTACTACTCCCTTTTTCGTCATTTACTATCTTGATCCTTCCTATGCGCCCTAATATTAGCAACTGTCACGCTCTTCCTGGAACTCTCGTTATTTTCGAATGACCAGATGGATCTGGAAAAACCACTCAGATAAAAATTCTGAAAAAAATGCTCCAGAAGCAGTGACATAAAGTAACCGTTTCATCATGGAAAAGTGCGAAGATACTCGGAGATTTCCTGGCTCAGAATGAGTCACTCAAGAAAATTGACGAACGTATTCTTCCAGAAACCAATCTTTTTTTCCAGGCAGCAGACCTCCTCTATCGTATCGAACGACAGATCATTCCTGCTCTCAAGAAAAATCATATCGTCATCCTCGATCGAGGACTTCAGACTCTCATTGTTCGAGGACTGATGATCGGTATGACCGAACACCAATTGAAAAATGGGCTACTCTGGTGGAGAAATTCGATCTATAAAGAATTATTCGATAAGGCTATTACGATTCAACTCACTATTGGACTCGAGGAATCATTAATCCGACTCAAGAATCGAGCCATGAATGATAAAAATATCTCGAAAGAGATCAAAAAATCCGAAGGAACTCTCTTAGCCCTTGAATTCATTAATAATCTTGTCTACTCTCCTGAGGGGAAAAAAATGACAAGGAATGATAAAAAAGCATTTATCCGAAAAACTCAAGAATCAATTATTAGTACCTATATTACGACATTTGCTCATGAGAGCACGAAGCATATAACTATTAGTGGTGAATCTAGCATCTCTGAACTCGAGAAACAACTCCAGAAACAGGTAGTGGACACCATCGTATAATTTCTATTTTTCTTAAAAAATCTCCGTATTACCATATAGAGATTTTTTTTGTCAATAAATTTTTGACAAATATTTTTATATATGCTAAATTACTTGTGCATAGTAATTCTTAACTCTTATACATATGCAAACAAATACAAATAAGCTTCTCGCAGGAGCTATGGTTGCCGGAATGATTTTTACAGGTACTGCTCAAGCAGCCACTATCATCGGTTCAGGAACCGTTGCTGGAAGTGGTGCCCTCACGACCGATGTAACATGGAATGATAGTTTCCCTGGAACAGCTACTGGTACTATCAATGGTCTCGTAATCAAGGGTCGTGTACTTCCTGTACTGAATATGGCAATTTCTGGAAGTGGTGAGATTAACTTCGGTAACCTTACTAGCGCTGCTTACTCTTCTGGAAGTGTAAATATCGAAGTAGGAACAAATGCAACAAATGGTGCATCCGTTACAGCAAAATCAAGCAACGGTGGAATGAAGAATGCATCAAATCCAACCTATATGCTCAATAACCTCACGACCGATGAAGTGGCTGATAGCTACCGATTCACATCAGCCCTCGATGCAGCATAGGATTCGAGTTATGGAGGATTCACGCAGGGGGCATCTCTCACAACAGAAGTTGCTGACAACACCACTTCTCATGTTCTCTATACTTCGAATAAGCCTCAGAAACTCGATAATGTAGATGATTTTACATTTACTGTATCAGCAAAACCAGATATCGAAACTCCAGCTGGAGACTATAGTGATGTAGTAGTAGTGACCGTTACTGGAAACTTCTAATACTCCTCGGTTGATTTGCTCTCAATCTTTAAATAAATACATATATGAAATATTCTTCGCAACTCATAGCCATCGGTATGAGTACGATACTCATGACTGGAAACATGGGCTTCTCTTTCGCTTCCCAGATTGGTACTGGCATTGTAGTGGGCAGTGGTACGCTCACAACACCCATTAATTGGAATGATACATTTTCTACACCCGAAGCAAGTGGATCAATCAATGGACTCGCCGTAACCGCTCGAGTTCTTCCCACACTCAATATGACTATTTCTGGTTCTGGTACGATCGATCTTGGGAATCTCTCGAGTGCGAGTGCGTCAAGTGGATCTGTCGATATCGAGATCGGAACGAATGCCCTCAATGGAGCATCGGTTACGGCTCGTTCTACGAATGGTGGACTTGCGAACGTTGCCAGTGGTGCACACATTATCAATGATCTCACCGCTGATAACTATGCTGACAGCTATAAATTTTTATCCTCTGCGAATCCTACGGATTCGACGGCACCTGGTTTTAGTCAATCAGGAACGGCTAATACAGAGGTGAATGATTCTATTACGAATCACACCCTCTATACTTCGAGCCGTCCACAGCCCGTAAATAATATCGATGATTTTAGCTTTCAGGTAGCCGCTCAGCCAAATGCACAAACACCAGCTGGAGATTATCGTGATCTCGTTATCGTAACCGTTACTGGGAACTTCTAATTTATTAGAAAATAAAATATAAAAATGTCTCTCTATTATGAGGGCATTTTTTTGTTTAGATATTGCATCTCACGGGGAAATATGTCAGGATAGGGGTACGCATATATTTTAACCCCAATTACCCATGCGAACTTTTTCTTCTTATTCTCATCGAATTATCGCAGGCCTTACTATTGCTGCGATTGCCACGGTAAATACCAGCATGTCATTTGCCTCCCAGATTGGTACAGGTGTTGTCCAAGGAAGTGGTGCCCTCAATACTCCGATCAACTGGAACGATACCTTCGTTGGTGCGAGTGCGAGTGGTTCGATCAATGGACTCGTCGTAACCGCTCGAGTACTTCCTACACTCAATATGACTATTTCTGGTTCTGGTACAATTGCTCTCGGAAATCTCTCAAGTGCGAGTGCTTCTACCGGAAGTGTGAATATCGAAATCGGGACGAATGCACTCAATGGAGCATCAGTTACAGCCCGTTCTACGAATGGTGGACTTGCTAATATTTCGAGTGGTTCTATTATTATCAATAGCCTTACTACCGATGGATTTGCAGATAGCTATCGCTTTGTTTCAGTAGCAAATACTACTGATTCCACGGCTCTCGGCTTTAGTCAGTCAGGAAGTGTAAATACAGAAATCAATAATACCTCGAATGTTACCCTCTATACTTCGAATAAGCCACAGCCTGTTACGAATGTAGATGATATTACATTCAGCGTATCAGCTCAGCCAAATGCCCAAACACCAGCTGGGGATTATAAAGATATTGTAGTTGTTACTGTTACTGGGAATTTTTAATCAAGCTATATTTTTAGGAAAAGTCCTCCCATTCATAGAGAGGACTTTTTGCTTTTTCAGAGAGGTTTCATATGATGATCATGTTTTATTTCCTGAGATATCATAGCGTATGAGAGTTTTGAAGTATTTATTTATTTTTCTAGGAATATCCGTTCCTATGTCCCTTCTCGCCATTGGCGAAGGTACAAAAATCAATATGGGAATTTCCCCAATCCGTATTGAAGCCAGTGTTGCCACAGGACAAAGTATATCGCGGCAGATTACGTTTTATAATAACTCGACTACACCCTATTCGATCAATCTGACAGCCGAAGATTGTTTTGCTGATATTAATTACGGAACTCCGAAATGTCGACCATTCGTAGGAACGGGAATAGATGGAACCAGTCTGGCGAGCTGGATTCAGTTTACTGGATCTGATCATTTTACCGTTCCAGCAAAGGGTGAGTAAAAAATTACTTTTACCATCAATCCGCCACTCAATGCTCTTCCTGGAGGGCATTATGGGGCTATTTTCTTTAACAATCCTGATACTGGATGAAGCGCCAATAGTGTAAAAATGAATCGAAGGGTTGGTTCCCTCTTGCTCGTGAATATATCAGGAAAACTGATATATAATACCAATCTCGGGGATGTATCTATCGATATTCCCGCCTTCAATAGTGCTCCAAGTAGTATCGAAGATGTGATTATGATACCAAAAACAAAAAAGAACTGGGAGGCAATTACCGAAGCTATAATGAAGGACCTTAATCCTTTTTGGAATCAGCCAACCCTCGTGGATACAGAGGATTTTAGTGTTGATTTTCATGTTCCTGTCTCCAATTCAGGAAATACACATATCCTCCCAACGGGAAGCATCGAACTGATCGATGAGGATGGAAATGTACTCAAGAAGGTGGGAAAAGAAGGGATTAAAAGTCCAGAAGGTGTTTTTCTCGGGGATCGAATCGTCGATTACCTTCCGATCAATGATGAATGAGGAAATGTACTTCCTGGAACAGAACGTGTCTATACTTCGAATTGGCAAGGATTCGCATATGAAACACTAAAAGATGGAAAAATGGTCGTGGAATTCATGACTCCTGGGCAGTACTACTCGAATCTCACGGCAGAAAATGCGAAGTACCTCTATCCATGGGAAAAGCTCAAGATTCGCATCGCTACGAAAAATATTCGAGCAAAAATCCACGTCGAATATATGGGAGAAAATGGGAAAGTCGTACCTATGGATCTCGAAAAGATTATCACCGTAAAATATAATTATATCGATAAGAGTCTTAACTATGGAGTACTTCTCCTGGTAACTCTGATTATTCTAATTGCTTGGTTTATCATCCGACGTCGAGATCGTAAAATCGAAGAGCTGGAGGAAGAAGTGGATGAACTCGAAGAAGATATCGATGAACTCGAACATGCCAAGCGAAGCGCCAAGGCAATTCTCGCAAAAAAGCAGAAAAAGGAAGGAGTGGAAGTATCTCCAAAAGAGGAAACTACTCCACCAAAAAAACCACGAGCTCCTCGAAAAAAGAAAGAGGAAACTCCTGAAGCATAATACAAAAATCCCATTCCATTCGAATGGGATTTTTTCTATAAAATCGAAAATAAGAATATATTATTCATCCCGATCCTCGTACTCTTGTCTTGAAGCACTAATTTTGAGTTCGGAAACTCGTTCGATTCGTGTTACATTGATCCCAGCAGGAATATTTCCCATATACTGCTTCGGAATCACGAGATGATCGAATCCGAGCTTCACAGCCTCGATAATTCTTTTTTCGAGAAATGACACACTTTTCACAACACCCGTCAGGGAAACTTCCCCGAGATAGATCGTTTTTCCGAGAGAACTTCCCGAGCGAGAGCTCATCATAGCAGCCACACATGCGAGATCAACTCCAGGTTCATTGATCGTGAGTCCACGCCCAATATTGAGATATACATCATAGCTTTCGAGTTTCGTTGAAGTGAATTTTGTCATAACCGCGATCAGGAGATCGAGTTTCCCCGAAGGGATTCCACGAGCGGATCGTTTCGGATATCCGAATTTCGTATAGGTCGTGAGCGCCTCTATCTCGATCAGGAGTGGTCGATTTCCCTCGATCGTGAGCGTGAGAGCTGAGCCCGAGAGACGACTGGTCGTCGCATCGATAAATTCGAGTCCCGGGTTCGTCATATCCACGAGTCCATGCTCTTCCATACGAAACAGCCCGACATTATCCGTAGGTCAGAACCGATTCTTGAGCGCACGCAGGATACGAAAATTCTCAGTTCGAACTCCTTCGAGAAATAGCACGACATCCACGAGATGTTCGAGTGATTTTGGTCCAGAGATAGAACCATCCTTCGTCACATGACCGATCAGAAGGATCGATTTTTTTGTTTTTTTCGCCAGATTCATAAATATCTCTGTCATCGCTCGAATCTGACTGATACTCCCTGGACTCCCATCGATACGCTCGGAAGAAAGCACCGAGATAGAATCGATAATAATAATGGCAGCAC
>CAZDFE010000073.1:0-5810 GCA_964504755.1 uncultured Candidatus Peribacteria bacterium | reverse complement strand
GTTATGGGAATCGTTGGTGTCAGAGGTCTGACGAGAGTACGAATCCCATCATACCAGGCGAAATATGGTCTTCTCAGAAAAGAAATATATCCGAATAGGAATCGGTAGATCCACCGTAGTCCCCATGCGATCAGGATACCAGCCAGGCTCACTCCAGCAACTATGCCTATCGCGAAAAATATATTTTCGAAGATAATAACGAGTATACTACTTCCGATAAGGAAGTATACGAATCCGATCGATGTGATCCATCGTATCCATTCGGATCGATGGTATATCCTCTGTCGTATATCCTGAAGGAGTGACGATGGGATAGTATCTGTATTGCTCGAGGGGGTGAGGAGTGGTGCGATCCATCGTTCCCTCCATGCTCCATAAAATCCTGCCAGAATCAGAAGTCCGAGGAGTCCACAAGCTCTAGAAAAGGCTCCCCATTTCCATTCGAAATTCGCTGCCTCAGGAATGGAGGATAGGAAATAAATGCCTCCATAGCTCATACCCCCTGCGATTATGAGTGAGAGCGGGAGGATGAGTACATAGAGAATCGTGAACAGGATCATCTGTCGTTTTCTCGTGAATCCGAGGATTTCTATGATTCGCAGGGTTTGTGAGAGGCGTTCGAAAAAGCTATCATGCGCCGAACGAAGAATCACGAGTGTGAAAATACTCGAAACAACGAGAATCAGTAGGATATAATTCGTAAGCTCTTCGATGGTTTCGAGATTTCTCTCAGAACGTTCCTCATAGGTTCGTATGCGTAGTACTTCTTTGGGAAATATTTTTTCGAGGGATAGTTTCACTCCTTTCGCACGCTTCTCATCGGCGAATGAGAGGAGGAGATCATGGTCGAGTCTCGATCCAGACGAGAGGAGGAGGGAGCCCGAGAGGACTTCGGATGGGAGTATGATCAGGTGATTCTCGGTTCCGAGCGAGAATCCGATATCGCTCGATTCGATAATCTGATCCGTTATGCGTACGGGTATACGATCGAGCATGAGCATACCTCCCGAACTGAACTGATCGATCAGTTCTCTAGTAGCAGATATACGTTCGTATAGAGTCTTTCCTGAGAGGATTGGAGTAGTTTCGAGGATACCTCGCTGTGGATATGTTCCAGTATAGGCGATGACTTTTATGAGTCCTGTTTTTGCCTCTTGATCGATCAGGGTTGTAGAGAACTCCTTGCGTTCTGCCCAGGTATATTTCTCTCCTGAGAGATAGGGTCAGATTTGCTCATAGAGGGATCCTCCCGTATATCCATTCGGAGAAATGATAATATCCGCACCAAATAAGGGGCGTGTTTCTGAAGCGACACTGGACTCGATATTTTCAGTGAGTTGACCAAGCGTGATAAACCCGATTCCTGAGAAAAGGATAATCACAAAGAGTGTGAGGAGGGGTCTCCAGTTTCGAAATATAATATGTCAAAGCATTGTTCTCATGAGAGCATTTTGAAGTTATAATAATTGGAGCGTTCCTCCTGAGAGTTTCCAGGTATCATCAGCGCGACTCGCAATATCTCGATCATGGGTAATCATGACGATGGTATTTTTTGTTTCACGGTGGAGGCTATCGAGGATATCCATGATACGCTTTGCATTCCCTTCATCGAGGTTTCCTGTAGGCTCATCCGCGAGGAGGTAGGGTACATCCGCGACAAAGGCTCTCGCGATAGCTACACGTTGTTGTTCTCCTCCAGAGAGTTCATAGGGGTATCGATTCCCCTTTCCCGTGAGTCCGACTTTCTCGAGGATATCAGGAGTCGCATATCGACGGGGAGCATGCGAAATATCTAGTACCAGATCGATATTCTCTTCGACCGTGAGATTCGGAATGAGTTCAAATGCCTGAAAAATAAAAGCAATATGCCGACCACGAAAGCTGATAATCTCATCGGTTTTGAGTCGGGTAATATCGGTTTTTCCGAGAGTTACTGATCCAGTATCGGGCGCGAGGATTCCTGCGATGATCGAGAGGATCGTCGACTTCCCTGCTCCACTCGCGCCCATGAGCGCTACGAAGCTTCATTGTTCTATCTTCCAATCAAGTCCCGTGAATAGGGTGATAGTTTCCCCATGTGCAGTATAGGATTTGGATATATTTTTTAGAGTGATCATAGTGAGTAAATGAGGATAATTGTTATGAAAGAAGGTTTATCCTGGTGTGGATACCTCGAGAGAAAGATAGAATCGTCCTATTGCATAGAGGATCGGTACATGGAGCAAGTAGATGATGAGAGCATGCCGGCCACAAAATAGAAAAAATCAGAGTCCAGTTCCCTTCCAATCGAGCCACTGGAGGTGGTGATATTGGTACAAGAGATTCCCGATTCCCTGTCCGATGAGATAGTATCCGAACCAGGGGAAGAGCGGATAATAATCTGCAGAGAAATAGTCCCGTGGAGGTATGCCGAATGGAATCAGGAGTATGGAGTTAGAATATTCAGGAAGCCAATGTGCACCTATGAGCACGCTCATTCCGAGTATCACGTTCATCGCTCTGAGGCGCACGGTTATCATACCGACGAGGCTCGCGAGAGCGAAGAAATGGAGGATTCCCCAAGTGATTTTTTGTTCTGGAAAAAACAGAAGCGTCGTGACCGATACGCTCAGGGCCGCGAGACTGAGTATAGATATTCGATGTATGGCTTTTTTTAGAGTCGATTTCTGAGAGAGTTTTTTCCGAGAAAGGGTCGAAACGATACCAGAAACCGTGATGAATACCACCACCACACTGTATCAGATCATCTGCCAGAATCCATCCATATATGCGGGAACTGCCTGATGGAATACATGTTCCCAGAGATAATTCGCATGAAACATGATCATGCCCAGAAGTGCCACTCATCGCAAGAAATCGAGGCTCGTGAATCGGTGCATATTATTTGGTTATGAGTTCTTCTTTTTCGAGCGTTTTCATGAGCGTATTGACGATGATCGCATAGCCTTCTCGAGTCGGATGGATCCGATCATCTTGATTCAGATGTGCCTTCAGTGCGACCTCATCGAGGAAAAAATCGATATAACTGAGGCTATATTCTTTCGTGAGCTTCGGGAAAATCGCTTCGTATTTTTTCCCATAGTCTCCTCAGAGATTCAGAGGAGCTTTCATTCCAGCGAAGAGGATGGGGATATTTTTTGCTTGGAGTTTCTCGATAATACTTCTCAGATTTGCTTCGATTTCTTCTGGTGATTTTC
The DNA here is from genome assembly GCA_964504755.1 of uncultured Candidatus Peribacteria bacterium. Lineage (GTDB taxonomy): Bacteria > Patescibacteriota > Gracilibacteria > BD1-5 > UBA2023 > CAZDFE01. The sequence continues at coordinate 2,613 of CAZDFE010000073.1, read as the reverse complement.
CCTGAAAGGCATCATTTGCCCCGATACAGAGAATAGCGAGTGCTGGAGTGTTTCCTTCGAGTGTCCAGTCGAGTCGTGAGAGGAGTCCTGCCGTGGTATCGCCAGAAATCCCCGCATTCTGTACCTGATACGAGTATCCTTGTTCGGTGAGTTTGCGTTCGAGTTGCGCGGGATAGGCATCGGTTTCGGCGAGTCCATAGCCTGCCGTGAGGGAGTCGCCGAGTGCGAGAATGATGGGCTTCTCTCGAGTATCTGTGGATACGGGAAGACTCGGGGTATCGGAACTACACGAGAACAGTCCAAACAGAGAAAAGAGTATTATGAGAATGTGTTTCATATTCGAAGTATATGGCAACAGGGAAAAAATACAAAATAAAATCCCACCATCATGTCTGATGTGGGAAGAGGATGAAATTACTCTATTTTCCTGACTTGGTACGATGGCAGTGCTTGATGTCTCTATGGATTGTTGTTTAATCTTTTTTCCGATACCTTTATGGCATATTCTGATTCATCTATGCCAATCCATCTTCTTCCAAGAGATTCCGCCCCAACAAGCGTTGTTCCTGATCCACAAAAGCAATCCAGTACCAAATCTCCAGGATTTGATGAAGCTTGAATAATAGTCTTGATAAGCTCTAGATTTTTCTCTGTTGGATAGTCTGGATATTGACTATCCTTGAATTCCCATATATCCTGTCGTTTCTTTCATTCTTTCTCATCGAGATAGATTTTCTTTCTTGGTATACCATTTTTTGACCATTCGATCAATCCATTTTGATCTAATTTCTCCAGTATACTAGGAGCACTTCTCCAATGTCGTCCTGGTGGCGGTAATATTCCTCGCCAAGCCTTTCATGTTTCACCATTTTTCGTAACTCATGGTGCATGGAGTGGAATAGTGGTATATGGTCTTCCAGATTCATCTCGTTTCTTGAATAATCGTAACTTTTCATCATCTGTCATTGTCATGGTGGGATTATTCCATATTAATTCCTTTCATTTCGAATAAAAAAGAATCATATCTTTTATATTTCCATATGCTTTTCTTTGGAAATTTTTTGGATTACATTTAATTCGAGTTATGTCATTATGAAAGTTTTGAATTCCAAACACCTCGTCCATCATTACTTTTACATAATGTCCTATCTTATAATCGATATGGAGATATATGGAACCATTTTCTGATAAAAGCTCTCGAATCAGAATGAGTCTTTCTCGAAGAAACTCTATAAATTCTCCTCACATCCGTGTATCACTATAAGCAATATCTGCACTTGTATCCATACTAATAGTGCTTGTTCTTCCAGTGCTATCGATACGAAAATCTGTATTTGTGGCAAAAGGTGGATCAATATACACCAATTGCACTTTGCCTCCATATCCAGCATCGAGAAGTCATTTCATAATACGAAGATTATCTCCGTGTAAGAGTATTCATGAAACATCAGAATTGATGATAAAATTTTGGGGGACGATATCAGAAATAATCTCATTTTCTGATCGTTTTCCTGCATATTGCAAAAACATAATCAAAAAGTTATTAGATCTGATACAGAAACTCTCGTAATACCAAGCTACTCATAATATTTGCATCAGCGTATTTTTCTGTGATGCTTTTATGGAGCTTATTGGCTCCATAAATATACAAAACCCCATCCAATATAGCAATAGGAATAGCGCGAAGATTTGGAGTATAGAGAGTACTAATCGCATCTTCGAACTGAGCATTCTGATGCCCTCAAAAATCCGTGAGAAATTTTGCTTCTCCGATTACATACTTTCCACTGAAACGAGCAATAAAATCCAGTCCTTTATTGCGTTCATATCACAAGTATTCTCTTGCAAATCGCATCATCCCAGCATCTCATTCATCTAGAATCGCATTTTGTGTCGAAGTGGAAAAATCAGATAATTTCAAAAGATCCACTCAAAGAGTCTTTTTCTTGAGCCAATTCCGAAAAGCTGGACCCATCTGACGATTGGTCTCCTTGGCCTCACTACAGCTTTCATATACCTTATCCGCTCCCATCTCATATATCCGTCCACAGATTCTTGCTATGGTTGCGGGATTTCGATTTAGAGCGGTTTTATCTCGCTTGAGGTATGCTACATATGAATCCTTGATAGGAAACAAATCCAATTTAAGAAGGCTCTCTATCAGCTCAGTATTATCTCGTGAATTTATGGCAGTCTCTACGCCTCCCCAGAGATTCATATCAATCTCCCGGATTCCCTCAGGAATGGTAGGATATACACGAAAAAGATCATCCAAATAACTTCTCTGATTTGCATACTCTATACTGAGCTTGAGCCACTGATTCATATAAAAAGGCAATTAAGAATAATTGCCGAGTTTTTCGTGGATTTGTAAGCAAACAAAAACGGGTGACTTTATCGACCTATTCTAGTTTGCTTACAACGAGATTTCCGTACTTGCTAAAAGAAAGACGGGCGGTGATAAAATCACCCGTACTATTTTTTAACAAGCACAGAAAAATGTGTTTGAAAACCTCGGTTGTAAGCGAGGTGAAGTATATGGAAGATGAGGAGGAAGGCAAGAAAAAATCCTCTCAGAAGAGAGGATTTTTTCTGTTGTGGATTATCTTGTTG
>CAZDFE010000072.1:0-5815 GCA_964504755.1 uncultured Candidatus Peribacteria bacterium | reverse complement strand
GATCAAGCCCGTGTAAAAAGAATCTTCCATAACTATTCTGCATATGGACAGGTTCCTGATGCCGATGATATGAATTTTTTGTTATCGGCGTATCATGGAGTGTCATCAACTCGTAAGAAGGAAATTCTCTCAGCATTGGGGGTAGTGCTATCATTTCGGGATGCATATGGCATGGAGCTTATAGATGATGCATTTCTCGTACACTTTGCTGAAGAACAGTTTGGTTCTTCTTATGAGCAAATGGAGGAATTCGAGAAACAATCTCTGATTCGTTCCCTTTCGAAAAATGAATCACATGCTATTTCCGCAAAAGATTTCTCAAATCAAGGGATGGAAAAAGTTTTTTCTGGAACTGGAGTGAAGCGGAAGTTTCTTCAGGAACTCACTCGATCAATCGCTCTGGATACTCCAGAAGTTCCGAAAAATGATGATATCGTTTCGCAAATTCGTGAGCGAAAGCAACGAGAAGCGCTCGCTCGAGATAAAAATTCACCCGAATATGGAATGGAAGATAACTATGATCTCCATAATGAGTTCGTCAAAGAAATGGTGAGTCGTCTCCAAAAATCGGATGGAACGAATCATGTTAAGAATTTGAAGCTCTTGAGAGAAGAAGGTTCCGTTATTCGATTTGATGGGATCGATGGGAATCCTCAGTATATTCGACTGGAGAAGACTTCTGGTATGTCTGGGGACCCATTGGAAGTGGATATGTCGTATGGGGTCCAGCTCGAATGACTCTCAGTCACGAATGGGTATATCCGAGATCATCAACACTTCCCCGTCACATATCAGAAACTCTATGAATTTCTGAAGGACAATCAAAATGTAAGTGTACTTTCATCGGATGAATTCGAGAATCTTTTGACCCCTGATGAGGCAAGTGCGGGAAAAGATGGGAAGATATTTGATGCGAGAAATATTGATCAGGATCCAGTAACAGCACAAAATATCCTGACAAAGATGAATCTGCTCGATCCGAGTGGTACAAAATATGGATTTGAAACAGGAACCTATTTTTCTGCCCCATCTGAGGAGACAAAAACTGGCATCAAGTCTTCAAGTGATATCTGGAAAGTGCACAAAATCCATGGAGATACGATTGATATCCAGAGTTCAACGGGAAATATTGAAACGAATATTCCACTTCAGGATTTTTTTAATGTTATTGCTTCTCTTGGAACCTTTCGTCGTGTTGATAAAATCATCGATGATACTTCTATGATCGAGGCATTGACGGATTTTTGAGTTGCTCCCGGGGCGACGATAAAAGATGGGAAACTCGTTATGGCCGAACATGGGCATGACGGGCATGATCATGATACCCATATTTCATGTTTTGTGGGAGAAAACAAAGAAGAACATATTCATATCGAGTTTTTCCGAGATGGACTCGTGCGTTTCGGGGAGTATAAGAGTCCCGATGAACTCCAAAAAGTGAAAGAACATGTGAAGAAGAAGGGAATTAAGGATGGTGGGATATATTCCTGGAAGACGATGAGCTATGGGGCGTTTGTCGAGTATCTCCAGAATCAGAAGAAACTAAAGGCTACCACCGAGCATGTACTGATTCCTGATGCTCATCATGATCTTCATGGGGATCATCACCATGAGCACGCTCATACGGAGAAAAGTTTTCTGAAACGTATAATGAAGTGGCAAAATCCCGCTTCGATTTGGAAGGGATTCGAGATGATTTTTCATAGTATTGAACATACGCTCGAAAAAGGTGCAAAACTCGATGCCGCCCGTTTTGCTATGGGAACTTCGCGATTTCTCTGACTTCCTGATTCGGTCAATGCACAAGTATATTCTGATATTACTTCGGCGAGTAAGGAAATCATCGAGAAATATGAAAATAAGATATTCGGACTTCCTGGTCCTGCGGGTCGAGAGAAATGTATCCACATTGTTCATAATGAAGATTCACGTCCAGAAGAAGTGATGTCAGCGATTAACTATATGCTGAAAAGCTATGGGCATCTCTATGCTGAAGATATTCGAAAGTATCAACCCATTGTGAATAAGCATAATATTGATACTGCTGATAAGGGTTATTTTGCATTCTTTGACGGGTTTGTTCTGAGTTCTAAGCTTCCTGGTTCACTGATTTCTTGGCGTCAAAAGGCGTATAAAAAGGCAGTGACTGAAATGGGCGATGGGGAAGTGCATGAAAACGAACCAACAGAAGAACAGCTCTTACATGCCTTATTTAAGTCCATTGATGGAAACTGGGATCAATATCCATATGCAGCGAGTGTAGTGAAGGCTTCTGGGTGACCTAGTGGACTCGAGAAAAACTGGAAATTCGAATGATATAAGAGTGCATATGAAAAAGGAAAAGACCAGAGTAAGATGGTCAATGCACAAGGACGCCTTAATAAATGAGTGTGATACTTTAATACGCATGAGATTTATAAAGTAGTAGGTGCTATGGAATCGGTAACTGCAAAAACAAAAGATCCTGGATTTCAGGCAATTCCATTTATCTGGGCAGTTGGTGGATATTCACGATTTGCTTCCCATACCGCCCTCCAGGAACTCAAAAAGTATGCAGAAATGGGGTATTCATTTCATGCGTATTCCTTTCTTCGGAATGAACAAAATAATACCATCTATCGAAATACCGTACGACTTGCTCTGGAGGATTTGAAATGAAAATGAAAAATTCCAGATCGTGCGATAGCTGAATTTGATTCTATCTGCAAGCGACTCGAGAGTGTAGAAGATCCGAAAGTGACAGAATCGAAATATAATAAAAAGGCTCCAGCAACGGCTCTGATGGAATTCTGGCAAAAATATCAAGGATCCGGACTCCACGACATGCTCCAGTGACATAATGGTTGGCTTATCAAACAGGCAAAAGAAGGAAATAAAACCATTCGATCCTATGCTGAAGTTCTCAATGGGGGTCATGCTATGCAATTGAATGATGGTAAAATACCAGGAAACGACCTTGGAAAAGATTGGTATGATGAACATGGTCTTCATACGAGTCGAATATGGGAACAGAATTCAAAAACAGGGCTCCGTTCCATGAATCGTATTCTAACGATGATTAACCTCGGGCGAAGGACGGGGGACTTCGAGATGCAAAAAGAAATTCATGATAAGCTCTGGATGGGTATAGTCGAGCAAGTCCAAGCTAGTAGAGATGTATCGTACTTTGATGGGGATGTCGAATTACAAAAGGCACAATTCTTAGCATATCGAGATGAGATCATCGATCACTTTATCAAACAACTCAATCCTTCCTGATCAGGAAGTGCCAAGGCAGATATCGATAAACCATATCAATACTGGGAAGAATTACGAAATATAGGGATCGATCCTCGATCTATATTTGATCCAGAATTCCGTCAAAGAAGTGTAGATTCTGATTATTCCCATTGGGTATGAAATGCTTGAGGGTATCGTGCAAATTCCACTCCTGTCGAGCAATTGCAAAAATATTTTCAAAAAGAAGCTCATGTAAAAACACATTCTCCCGCAGCGAATAATCCTACATATATTGATCCTGATTTACATTACCCTGGATGATCGGCAGATGCGAGTGACCAACCAGATTACCATAAAGAAGCAGCTTAATCTGCTTATATCTCTACCCCTCTCCCATGCCAAAGACGGTACCCAGTACCGTCTTTTTTTGGCATAATTCCGATAAAATCAATACGAATCATATCTTCAGCAATATGATGTTTCGCAATATAGATCATGACGGTTCGCCGCATCGCGCGACGTTTTGGCAGGGTAAACGTATCGAGAGGATGCGCATGAGACTCATCTGTTCGATAGCGTACTTCGACGAAGATTGTGATATCATCTTTCTGAGCGATAATATCGATTTCCCCTCCAGGAATGGTATAATTCGTAGCAATAATTGCGTAATCTTTTTCCTGGAGATACTTGAGGGCAATGAGTTCGCCATGATTCCCGATGTTTCTGCGTTCTGATTCGTTCATGATATGAGAAAATAAAAAACGGAAGAAGAGTTCCACCGTTTTTTCGAGAAAATTATTTTATCCGAGTCGTTTCTTGAGAAATTCCATGAGCTGATCTCCGAGATCCTCTCGTGCGAGAGCATAGTCGATCGTCGCTTTCAGAAAACCAAATTTATCCCCCGTATCGTATCGAGTTCCTTCCATCTCGAGTCCATAAATAGGGCTTTTTGTCACCATACGACCAAAGGCATCGGCGAGACGAATTTCGCCATCCTTGCTCGCCCCTTCGCTATCTTCGAGGAGTGAGTCGAAGACTTCAGGAGTGATGACATATTTCCCGATGACTCCAAGACGGGATTCGGTTTCAGTAGGTTTTGGTTTCTCGAGAAATTTAGTAACGCGATGGAGTTTTCCATTTTCCTCAATTCCTTCGACAATTCCATACGATGAAACTCGCTTTTCGGTGACGCGTTCGAGTGCGATAATAGGTGCATTTTTTTCTTCGAATGCAGCGATCAATTGCTGGGCTCCTGACCGTTCCCCACGAATGAGATCATCACCAAAAAGCACCAGACACGGTTCATCCCCGATAAGAGTTCTCGCTCGCAGAAGGGCATCCCCATCTCCCCGTGGAATCGGCTGGCGAACATAGGCAATTCGTGCGAGATTCGATATTTTTTCTACTTCGGCGAGTTCTTTTGTTTTTCCTTTTTCTACAAGCGTTTGTTCGAGTTCGAAGGATTTGTCAAAATGATCTTCAATACTGCGCTTTCCTCGTCCTGTGATGATAATAATATCAGTAATTCCAGCGGAAACTGCTTCTTCTACGAGGTATTGGATCACGGGTTTATCGACGATCGGAAGCATTTCTTTGGGTTGAGCCTTGGTCGCGGGAAGAAATCGAGTTCCAAATCCCGCAGCGGGAATAATACATTTTCGAATAGTGGTCATGACGATGAAATTACTGAATTTCTGGAGTTGGAATATCTGCTTTCATCTCCGATAGCATTTTCTGAATTTCTTGACGATGTATGATAGTATCGGAACACATACGTTTCATCATTTCATCGGCGAGAATGTCACAATCTTGTGGTGTTGCTGTCGGCTGACTCTGAATTACCTCGAGTTTACATTGATCTACACTTTGGTTCATATTGAGTGTGAGCATTTCTCCAGAAATGCTGGTTTTCTTTATTTCATCGCCAATTTTTCCACATTCTTGAGTGCTTTTGAGATTTACAGCATTTCTTCGGATATATTGAGTTCGACATGAATATTTCCCATTTTCAGAAAGCGTATCACAAGCGGTAATATCATTTTTCTCTTGTGCCAGGAGGCTGATAATTACCATGTTACAACTTTCTCGATTCGCTTCTTGGGTAAGTTCATTACAGATATCTACTGATTTTTTCTCTTGTGCCATACGCATACCAACACTGTTTTCACACATATTAACCGCAGGAGTCATACATTCTTTGAATTCTTGAGAATTCTTGATGACAGCAGAAGTATTTTTTAGCGTAGTTTCATAGTCAGGAAATGGCATATTTTCCACATTTCATGTACTCACTGCTGTGATAGAAGTATCGATTGGTGCTGTTGTTCCACAACTCGAAAGGAGAAATATTCCGAGAATGATACAGATAATAGAAAAGCGCATAAGAAAAGAATATAGATAAAACAAATTTATTATATGAAAATTATATTTCGGGCAAATGTATTTAACTTGTCTATTTATGATTTTGTTCGGATATACATTCCATCGCCAAAGCTAAAAAAACGATATTGCTCTTTGAGAGCATATGCATAAATATCAGACACTTGTTTTTTCCCGAGAAATGCACTTACTAGTACAAGGAGCGATGATTCCGGAA
>CAZDFE010000071.1:0-6051 GCA_964504755.1 uncultured Candidatus Peribacteria bacterium | reverse complement strand
TTCCCGTAGCAACTATCACAGAACCAACAGGGCCAACACTCTGAAATATCAAACGAGTAGAAAAAGATGAGAAAATTCTCTATATTGCGGAAATTTCTGGACAATTCATGATGAAATGAAGTCATATCGAAGTATGCAAGGAAAGAATATTCAAGGAATGATTTAATCAACATATAGCAGAAAATCTATGACCCCTGAGTGGGAATATAACCATACACGGGGGAGTGAGTGCAGGCATAAATACAGATGGAGAAGTACACGTAAGAAATGCTACATCTGAATGAGGAAATGTTACGAATAGTAATATCAATACTGAAGAATCCTGTACTATCGAATGATCCGTTTTAGGAAGTGTCCATCTAGAAAACTCTTCGATATGAAAACAAAGGGAATATAGAGGAGTTATCGAAGCTCGTGGGGATATCACTGTAGGAAAATGAATCGAAAAGGCTTATATCTGATCTCGGGAAGGGAAAATAGAGATTAAGTGATGAGCCATCGGAAGTGTCATCTGTGGAGAGAAGATACTTATTACGGGAAATGTCCGGAATTGTATCATTATCGGCTCAGATATCGAAATTTATGGAAATGCTGAAAATTGCACGATCATCGGACAAAAGACAACAGTTCCAGCAAAATCAGAAGATATAATCCTCTGACGCATACGACTCTCAGATAATCCAAGTATAATTGCCTATCCTATATATCTGAAATATCTCCAGCAAAGAGTATTAGAGATACTCAATGAGACCGTTTCTGATACAAAGAATGAAAAATTGCCAGAACGAATCAAAGCTTACAATGCACATCTGGGAAAATGAGAAAATATCTTAGCATGATACTTAAAAATACTCCAACAACTCATGCGAGCGAAACAAGATCATGCTCTCACTCAAGAGAACTTTGATGCTGTAACTAATTTTCTACAAAAATATAACGATACAATCCCAGTATCGTATGAGAACATAAAAGCTGTTGCTACTGCTCAGGGAAATAATAATACTATTCAAACTCCTGTTGGTTGTACTCAGCATGATTTAATAGTCCCTGATATTGGAGAATTTCTTTCTTCATTCCAGAATCCAGGAATATTAACCCAAATGCCACGATTACAACAGTATTTCCAACATTTCTCCCCCACTAATCCAAAACCAGGCATACTAGAAAATGTCACTGTGATACAAAAATCCCCTACGCACTCGTAGGGGATTTTTCATATTGTATACCTATCGATTCACGTACCCACTCATGTAGTTCGCGAACATTTCCATACTCTGGAAGAGTCCCATATCGAGCTTGACTCCATCGAGTACAATCGTTGGGGTTGCATTCACACGAAGAGCATCTCCATCAGCAATATCTTGATCTACACGTGCCTTATAGGTATCATTCTTGAGACATTGAGCAAACTGCTCAGTATCGATCGTAATTCCCTGAAGAGCCGCTATACGATCTTCATCAGATACGGTAGCACCTTTTTTTGATTCTTCGAGAGCATAGAGTGCTTTTTTGTAGGGTGCATACTGACCTTGTTCATGAGCACAAATAGCAGCGAGTGAGTCTCGATAGGCATTTTTATGAATGGTTGTGAGAGGAAACTGCTTATAGGTAATCTGCAATTTACCAGATGCTGCAAATGATTCCAGAACGGGAAGTACTGTTTTTGAAACATGAATACAAGCAGGACACTGAAAATCAGCATAATACTCGATTTTTTTTGCACCAGAACCAAAGGTAGGTGCCTCGATTTTTTTCTCAGTGGTGGTCGAAGTGGTGGTACCTGAGGATGATGGTGAGACAACAGGAGAAGTATTCGCACACGCACTCAGAAGAAGAATAGATGCCAGAAGAATAAGTTTTTTCATAAGAGGAAAAAATAAAGTAACCTCTAAAGTATATGATTTTTTTCATGATTGCAAATTTTGCTTTTTCCGCTTCTTTTCGATACAATGGAACCATGTCTATCGTTCGAACTTTCAGCATCTTTATCGGGATTTTTTTTATTATCCCTTCCCTCTTTGCAGAAGAAGGATACATCGGCGAATCGCTGGGTATCGATTTTTATACACGCATTGATGAAGGAAGTTATAGTATCAATCAGAAAATAGTCACCAAGAAAATCGATGATCAGACAAAAAGTAAGACAAAAAATATATACAAACAATGTATTGCCACAAAACTTCTCGCTCAATCCAAGAAAGAGATAAGTGTTACCAGTGCAAAAACACAAGATATCCTCGACCAATTAGACCGACTCGAGTATGCTGGTTTTATCCAGCTCCTGAAGGATCATGGAATGACTCAGATTACCACCGACCAATTCCAAGAAACGACTCGTTGCCTCTCGAATGAATATGCAAAACTTCGATCTGACGCAACGAATGAGCAATCGCGTATGGAAACTCTCGCTTCCCTCGGGCTCTATATGGATAATGACACCAATAATTCAGAGTATGATATACTCGCGGATATTGGGAAAATTAATGGTATTATTTTCTCAGAGACCCTGAAGTATACGGGTGTGAAAAATACCTCCGCTGGAGCACTCTCACGCTATCTCGATGGAAAAACAGAAACTCCACAATATTTTGTATCACATATGAATACGATCCAGAGTGGAAGTACACTCACAGGATCGAATAATACGCAGAATTCCAATACCACTACAGCATCAGCCGAAAATCTCCTCTCTCTCCTCGGAGGAACCTGTACCACGAGCAGCACACCTACTCCGATCAGTGTCGATGCGATGGTAGATGAAACCTTTCTTTCCGATCTCGAGAGTACCCTCGCAGGAACGGCATGACCACGTGAAAATCTCGGAAGTGCACGAAGCTCCAGTGAGAAAAATGGAATCCCAATAAATCTGACTGGAAGTGTGAATATGCCAACGAGTTCGAGTGATTTCTTTCATCAGATGCCCTGTAGTAGTATTTTTTGTATCAAGACCCGATTCGTAACGGGCAATCAGAATCTCCTCGGCGGTGGAAAAACAACATCCATCGAGAGTATTCTCGATAAACATACGGCCATCCTCGATAAAATCGCTACCAGCGCCCTTCGGGCTGAACATATGACGAAGAACTTTGGAGAAGCGAGCATATTTAATCTCAAATTCCTAAAAACCCTGAATGGTGGTCGTGTCTACCTCGGTAGTGATGCTCAGATCAGCCGTCGAGATAAGAAGGATGCTACCCCAAATCAGAAACAAGCCGAGTATGAAACCGTTCGTAGATGTGCCTTTGCGAATGCAGGACTTCCAACAGATAAAATTCAATCGAGTGGTTTCATGGGAAATGGTTATTTTCCGACCAGTGCTGATACGACGGAGAGCATTTCGAAACGAAGTGGAAGCCTCGGAACAATAGAAGTAGGACAATGAGCCCTCGCTGGATGTATGCAGATTGCTATGGATACTGGCAGAAAGTCATTCTATGATTCATTCAGCACAGATCTCACAGAAGTCACAGCTTTTACCCAAGCTCTGACAGAAGAAATCTCCCAGATTATCAGTATCGGAAGTACGCTCTATGGTAAACCCATGTACCAACCATAATTATCTTTATTTCTCCTGACATGTATCGCTTCCTTTTCCGTAGCATTCTCATTTCCCTATTTTGACTCTCGTGTCTCACGAGTGTTTCTGCAGCGAGCAATTCATGTGCGATCGAAAGTAGTATGTCCCCTGGGCTGAGCGAGTACAAAAAGAGTGTCACTACTACCCTCAATACAATCGATCAATTTGGTACAAAAAATAATGCCTGCCGAGGAACGAATATCGGGAATTTCTCAAATGAAAAAAAGGGACTCGAACTCCTCAATAAGATCGATGCTCAGGAAAATGTTACCTACAATGTTGTTCAGGATTTCGAATATATGGTAACGTTGGCCGCGAATGGGGAAAGTATTAGTCCAGTCATGCGTGATGGAGATATTTTTCGTCAGATCGAAGTACAAATACAAAACTCCCTGAAGAAATCCGTCAATACCTGTACACTCGATTCGGATATGGGAAATGGAGTGAGTCCCAAAAGCATACTCTCTCAACTCCTTCAGCAGAATCGTAGAATCGAAGACTATTACAAGGCGGTGGCTCTCGGGAATCCAACACCACCCACAAATATGAATCCCGCCGATGCGAGCCTCTATGCTGACCTCGCTGGATACTACAGCAAAGAAGCAACCAAATCTTGTAAAAATCAATACGATTGGGAATCACTCCAGTCCATGTACATGACGAAACTGGCTCAAGCCGGGAAAAAAACATCCAATGGACTCACCAACTGGAAGGAAGCTATCGATCTTTTTGCTGGAAGAGATACTTCGAGTACGAAATATAAAGCACTCCAAGCACGGGTGATGACAGCAGAGCTTGCTCGACAGGGAGTGAGCATGGCAGCAAAAGATATGATGCTCTCCCGTCTTACTTGTGTCCAGAATAAAACGCAGAAAGATAGTACCGTCGAAGAAGTAGCAAAAGCAAACTTCGATTGTCTCAAAGAAACAAAAATGATTCTCGGAACCGATGCCCTGATACAAACACTCCAAAAATCAGTCGTAAAAGCCACCAATCTCGATCAATATCTCGCAAAAACACTCGCCTATTCGAAAACAAAAGATACCTACCAAGATGAGATGACCCAAGTCTGGCAAAATATTACCACCCTCCTCAATCAACCGGGGGAATCCGACCTCAATACCAAAACAACGACCGATCTCTATGCCCTCCATGTCGAGCTCGTAACGATCAATGAACTCTTCCAGAAACACATTCCTCAGATGCAAAAAGCCTGCATGAAAGGAAATCCTTCCATTGAAGGAGGATGCAAGGTTGCCTACTAAAGAATCCGAAAAAAAACAGTAGATTTTTTATGTGATATTCTCTGCCTCATTAGAGAGCAAGCTCCACCAAAATCGGGCAATGATCTGAACCCATTTGTTCGCCCAGATAGCAAATCTCAGATAATCGAGACAATACACTATCACTTCCCCACCACGCATCGATCCGCCAACCCACATTTCGTTCACGTGATCGAGTAATCACATCCCACCACGAATAGACTTCCGTAGCGGTTGGATTTTTTTCTCGAAATATATCGTACCATCCATCTTGGACGCGTCCATCGAGCCACGCGCGTTCGAGTGGATGAAATCCTATTTTCCCATCATTTTCTCGTGGACGAGCCAGATCGATCGCCTGATGAGCGCAGTTCAGATCGCCTCCCCAGAGTACTGCATGCCCAAGGGATCGAAGTGCATCCATATATGCTGCGAATGCCCCATAGAATACAAGCTTCCCCTGCCAGGCCTCCTCACTTTTTCCCCCATTCGGAAAATAGATACCAAAAATATCAAGTACTTCAGAAGTTCCTTTTTTCGTAAGTTCAACGTGCGCGACTCGACCCTCATTCGCGGTAGGATCCGATGGAAATGAGTCGAGAAATCGCACGTCATAATGCTCATATACTCGCGAATGTATCCATACTCCAGTACCCGCATATCCCGCTTTTTCCGCTGGATTATAGTGTACGGTATAATTCTCAGGATTCAGAAGTACCGGAGAAAGCTTATCTGGAGTTGCCTTAATTTCCTGAAGAAAAAGAATATCAGGATCATACACTGCTACACATCGATTGAGTTCTCATTTTTTTTCGACCGCACGAATACCGTTCACATTCCAGGAAATAATTCGCATATATAAGAAGTCTTAGAATACAAGGGATGGTGTTTTCGGAGCAATAGTATTTTGAAATACCGAGATAATTCATCTTTCCTTTTTTATCTCCTGAAATACAGCATCTATCGCAGCATCAGTATCATCATATTCGACGAGAACTCAGACGTAGTCTCGATAGGCAATAATGCGTAATTGTGGATATTTTTTGAGCATAGTTTCTAATTCTGGGTACGTCAGAGAGGAAGAAATCCATTTCTGATTTTGGATTTCTGCTCCTGCCACTTCGATACTCGCATCACCTTGGATACTGACTTTTTGAGTATCATATGGTATCTCTCCTGAGACATTCACACTCAGAGGAATCATACGAGGCA
>CAZDFE010000070.1:5607-6067 GCA_964504755.1 uncultured Candidatus Peribacteria bacterium | reverse complement strand
TTGGATATATCTCAGGAACCAAAAGTAGCACACTATTTTTTCTATTTACCCGAAAAATAACCCACTACTTCAGTGAGTTATTTTTTAATACCAGAACTACATAGCCACCTTCTGTGGAACCCCCACAACTCCTTCGAAAAAAGCATCAAAATCTTCTGCAAGCATTTCTTCCTTTTCGAGAAGAGCTGTTGCAATCTTCTCATGAAGCTCTCGATGCATCATAATAATATCTCGAGCCTTCGCATAAGCATCCTTAAGGAGCATCCGAACCTTCTCATCGATGAGATCACGAGTCTTATCAGAAATCACTTTCTGCCCCGCTTCAGCACCGAGATAATTTCCATCGATCATATCTGGAGCATAGTTCTCTGCCCCTAGCTCACTGTCGAAACCAAAGCGCATCACCATTGCTCGTGCAATCTCTGTCGCACGTTCGATATCCGACGAGGCTCCCGTCGTG
>CAZDFE010000070.1:3934-5597 GCA_964504755.1 uncultured Candidatus Peribacteria bacterium | reverse complement strand
ATATAATCACTTCCGAAAAATACTTCTTCCGCAACACGACCACCATACAAGGTAGCCAGTTCATCGAGGTATTTCGCCTTCGATGTGTAAGTTCGATCCTTTTCTGGGAGAAACCATGTAACCCCACCAGCGCCACCACGTGGAAGGATAGAGATTTTATGCACCGTATCAGTATGGGCAAGCATTTTCCCGACGAGCGCATGACCAACCTCATGAATCGCGGTCAGTTTTTTCTCATGTTCATTCATTTTGAGGGATTTCTTCTCATTTCCCATCACGACCTTTTCGACTGATTTCTGGATCATATCCTGTGTTATCTCCTTGGAGTTCAGCTTTCCAGCAAGGATTGCTGCCTCATTCAGAAGGTTTCCGAGTTCTGCACCCGAGAATCCTACCGTGAGCGATGCGATGCGATCGAGATTCACTGCCTCATGGAATGGTTTTCCCTTAGCATGAACCGCGAGAATTTTCTTTCGATCCTCGAGGGTTGGGAGATTGATCGTAACACGACGATCGAATCGACCCGGACGAAGGAGTGCTTTATCGAGAACATCAGCACGATTGGTGGCAGCCATTACGATAATATTGGTATCATTATCGAATCCATCCATTTCGGTTAATATCTGATTGAGTGTCTGCTCTCGCTCGTCATGACCACCACCGATTCCGGGAGAACGCTTTTTTCCGATCGCATCGATCTCATCGATAAAAATAATGGAAGGCGCTCGCTCACGCGCTTCTGCAAAAAGATCACGAACACGAGAAGCCCCCACCCCGACAAACATCTCGACGAATTCGGAACCAGAAATCGAGAAAAATGGAACTTCTGATTCTCCAGCAACCGCACGAGCAAGAAGAGTTTTCCCTGTTCCAGGAGGTCCTTGAAGGAGAATACCTCGAGGAATTTTTGCTCCCAAATCCTTATATTTTGATGGATTCTTCAGAAAATCTACTATTTCGACGAGATCCGCTTTTTCCTCATCGGAACCAGCCACATCGGCGAATGTTACTTTCTCATCGAGTTCTGGATCATACACCTTCGCACGCGACTTAATAAATGCCATAGGACCACCCATGCCCCCACCTCCCATACGAGTCATGAGGAAGAAGAGAAGAAGGACGAATAATACTGTTCCAAGAAGGGATGGAAGCATATCAGAGAGTACCTTTCCCCAACCCTCATCCTGGATAGTTACTTTCGTTCTGTTTTTTGGGTCAGAGAGTCCGATATCCGTAATTTCGAGATTCGCAGGAAGGATAGATCGATCGATTTCTCGAGAAATCACTTTTTTGGAATCTACAACATTTTCGATAGCCTTCTTTTTTGCCTGAATCGTTGTTCCCTGAACAATAATTTCCTCATAGACGCCAGAAGCATACTGTGCAGCAATAGTATTTATTCCTACAGTATCATTATAGGTAATTTTCTCGGTTTGGGAGAAAGATTGCCACGTATAATACAGTGATGCCAGAAAAAGAATAAATAGGAATGGCATGAGAAAAGTACGGGGCGTGATTTCTATAATTTTCACATTTGCATTTTTCGGGAGATGAGGATTCTTTTGAGGAGATTTTTTTTGTTTCTTTGGTGCCATTGTAAGTGTATTTTTTTATAAAAAAGTAGTAAAAAATGGAACAAAGTGCGTACTTTTGCGGTATGAAA
>CAZDFE010000070.1:0-3924 GCA_964504755.1 uncultured Candidatus Peribacteria bacterium | reverse complement strand
CGATCCACCCAGACAAGTATATCATGATCCCTAAACTATCGATAGGGATATCGTGGCTCGATCGACTCTATACGCCATGAGCTATCACGAGCACGCAGAAGTTCATAGACTCCCTGAAAATGAAGTGCCCCATAGACGAGTACAACTCATGATCCATTCGTTTCCTCATAGAGAGTATCGACGATATGAGCATTTCTCGCATGAAGTAATACATCCATAACCTTGGAATCTACGCCAAAATCCATATGAGCTATGATGCCATCGCTTCGAAGCATGGAATTCAGAATTCATCGGATTACATATCCGAGAAAGGCTGTCGGATGTTCCTCACTGAAGGCTCGAAGTTCTGACTCAAGATCGATTGGTGGGGTTGGTGATATCGAACCTGTTCCTATCAGAGAGACAATATCATCGATCGAGATATCAACATTTCGAAATTGTACCTTCGGAACATGCTTATAGAGTGATGCATCTTGGGCTTGTAATCCTATCATATGTGCCAATGAGTCATAGAGACCACTTCCCATCTTGATCCCAAGAATCTGATCGAACTGATTCTGACTTTTCATACTTCCAGGACGAACCCCCTCAGCATAGATGATGTACCCAGAATTTGAATACGTACGTATATCAGATCCGATCGTTTCATAGAACGATTCGGTTCCTACATGCGACATCTGGAGAAAGACAATCGATCCAGAATTATTCGAGAGTATGATTTTTGATACTGATCCAGGAAAGGAATTACTGTAGACCGAAAAGAAAATAAGAACGAGTCCAAATATACCATGTACAGAAAAAAGAATCAGCATGTTTCTCATACACCGAGTCAGGAACGACTCACTTCTTCGAAATAGGAAAACAATACCAGCAAAAACAACAGAAATAATAACTATCTGAATCACGCTCGATATAACTCACTGAAAAGAACTTAGGAGCCACTGAGTCGTAATACCAATAATTCCGAGCACTACGGTAATACGAATAAAGTTACTGGACATAGCTATTTTATATATTTTATATATTATTTCTTACTTTTCCTACTTTTTGATTTATGTTCTTTTTTCTTCTCTTGTCGTCGTTCGAATGACACTTCACCCTGAGCCTTCTCATCTTCTATACGATCAGCATCCTTATCCTTGTTCTTATAGATACTTGTTCGAGATCGAAGCTCGAGATCGATCGGAGTTCCTTCGAATCCGAAAAACTCACGAATCTTATTCTCGATATATCGAGTATATGAAAAATGGAAATGTTCCGAATTATTCACAGAAATTACGAATCGTGGAGGATTCACATCGACCTGAGAACCGTAATAAATCTTTGGCTTATGTGATTTTTTATTTCCTGTAGGAGCATGTTCGTAGGTAATCTGATCGAGAAATTTATTAAATACTCCTGTTTTTACTCGTTTCTGTCGTTCGGCAAAAATTTTCTGAGCATGTTCGAGGACCAGATCGATTTTTTTTCCTTCGATCGCTTGAGTAAAGACCACCGGAGCATAGGAGAGAAAATCAAATTTTTTCGAAAGGTAGTGCATATATCGATCGAGAATCGTCTCTCTTCCAATGTTTGGCTTATTCAGAACCTTATCCCACTTATTCAGAACCAGAATAATTCCCTTTTTTGCCTTCATCGCTTCTCCAACAATATGTTCATCCTGATGGGTCACTCCTTCGAAAGCATCGATAACAACCGCTACCACATCAGCACGATCGATCGCTCGTTCCGCTCGAAGCACACTCCACTGTTCGATATTCGCCGAGCCAATCTTTCCAGCGCGACGAATTCCAGCGGTATCAATGAGAAGAATTTCTTCGTCATTAAACTTTACGATGGTATCGATCGAGTCACGTGTCGTTCCTGGCATATCCTTCACAATCGAACGAGTCTCTCCAGAAATGGCATTTACCAGAGATGATTTCCCAACATTGGGACGACCAATGATCGAAAGCTTGAGCATATCTGGATCTTCGACTTCAGCATCTGATTTTGCATCGAATCCGAGTCCACGAAGGGTAGTCGCGGTAGCGGCGAGGAGATCCCTGAGTCCTCGATTCTGCATAGGACTCGTCGGAATCACATCTCAGAGTCCGAGTTCGAGGAGTGTATATGATTCCATCGCGCGTTTCGGATTATCTGCTTTATTCGCGATAATAAGGATGGGTTTATTCGAACGACGGAGTTTTTTTGCGATATCTTCATCGAACATCGTGACCCGATCGTACTCGAGTACGAAGAGAATCAGATCAGAAGACTCGATTGCCTCATCGACCCGATTTCGAACATCAGAAAGCAGAGTTTCATTATCTGCCTCGACGATTCCACCAGAATCTGCGAGAATATAAGAAATATCGTTCTCATCATCATGTATCTTATACTCGATAATATCACGAGTCGTATTCTCGATATCCGAAACGATCGCAATACGATGACCACTCAGAGCATTAAAGAGACTGGATTTCCCGACATTCGGACGACCAACAATAGTAACACGTGCAAGCATGGAAAAAAAGAAAATTGGATGATAGAATACAAAAAAAGAGGAAAAAAGCAAAAAGGTTTTCGGAACAATGTCTCGTGGTATTCCAAAATACCCTATTCCACTCCAATCGTGGTAAAAAACGGAATCTGGTATTCGATCGTAGTGATACGTTGATTATTTCTCGAAATATCGATCTGGAGGATATTATTATTGCGTATCGGCTGGAGAGATATATCTGACTGGAGCGTATATATGTTTCCATCTGGAGCGAGTGCAACTATCGGCATATGCGCACTATCCGTAATGTATATCCCCCCTGAGATTCCTGGATCTCGTGCTGTCGCAAATTCTGCTTGATATCCTGCCTGAGTGCGGATAATTACTTTCGGAATACCTGTCTGATACGATACTGGATTGATGAGAAAGACTGTATTTTCTGGCAGTGAGAGAAAGGATTCAAAACGAGTAATACCCAGAACATCTCTATACTGAAATCGCATCGGATTGGAACTATCAGCAGGGATGAGATACACTGACAGGAGTGAACTATTTGTAGGAAGTGGAATCGCCCCATCTATCAGCATATTCCCAGAGCCTACTGAGAGACGTATTCCTGAAGTACTTCCAGAAGAAGAGCGGGTAGTAAACAGTCCTGATTCTGATGTAAGCAATGAACTCTCTGTGATACGAGAGAGGGGACTTCCTGGTCGTATACGAAAAGCATCCACTGGCTCATTCGAAAGAACTTCATCAAGATTTCCAGAGAAACTTCCAGAACCATAGGACAAGATAGTTGGAATGGGAGTGTATACCTCGATCAAGACGGGATGGAATGTAGTATTCCCAAACTCATCCATCACTTCAACCATCATACTTCGTGGATCGAGAGTATCATAAGGACCAAAAATCATTTTTCATCCCCTTATTTCTACACCATCCCCCTTCTGGGTAAAGTCATTATCGAATATACCATCCATATTCTCATCTCCCGTAATATCGGGATCAATCTGGATCGTATATTCACTCACATCGGTAATCACATCTTTCGTGATAAATTCTTTTTTCTGATACACTGGAACTCGAATCGTCTGTGGAATATCGACGATCGGTGCATCGGTATCGAGGGATTTCTGAGGAGCCAGGAGAGTTACACCTGCAACATCGGATAGTTCTCCATTTTGACTCGTAGCACGTAATCGAGAAAAATAGAATCCATCCTCATAAGAAACAGTAACGGTATAGGTATCGGAAGGATTTCCCAATGTCTGATACTGATACAAGGCATTTTCTTCGAGTATTGTTGATTCTTTTGAACGGGTATTATATACCGAAAATGAACCAGCAGTATTTTGCACCTTCATGCCATCGAGGAGTGGCATTCCGATAAGATCATCCGAATAGACTACCCTTTCGGAAGAAGAAGACTGGAAGGTATAGAG
>CAZDFE010000069.1:0-6132 GCA_964504755.1 uncultured Candidatus Peribacteria bacterium | reverse complement strand
GGCCTACACCATCTTTGTGACGATCACTCTCTATTGTGTCGAAAATATATATCATCCATCATATGGAATACAAATGATCCAAAAGATAGTTTCGTTTTTTGTGCTTCCTATGGGGATAGCGTATTGGCTGCGAGTCGATATTGGTTCTGCATGATACCTCTCTCGGCAGGGAATCTGGTATGGTATTGGATTCGGACTGTTTTCTATGATTCTCATTGCTCTCACGGCTTGGATACTGAGAGGATCGATCGACTGGGATGCGATCCATGCGAGTATGGAAGCACGCCATATTACCAAATCTACATTCCTTCTCGTATTTCTCTATATTATGTTCGGGAATTCTCTGATCGAAGAATATTTTTTCCGATGAATCGTACAGAGACAGATGGCATTTCACTCGAGACTTGGATCCTATATACTGAGTGCGAGTATGTTTTCGTTGTATCATGTTACTATTTTTGGAACGTGGTTTTCGGGATGGATTCTCTGTTTGGCATTGTTTGGACTCTTTTCGGGTGGTTTATTTTTCTCTTGGCTCTATGAGAAAACGGGGGGAATCTGGAGCGCTTGGGTATTTCATATCCTGGCCGATAGTATGATTCTCCTGATTGGATACCAGGTATTTTTCTCATAAAATGATTATTCATCTGCATAACACTCTGTCAATCGAAAATACAGAGTGTTTTTTGTTTTCTAAAACGCTATCTGATAGCATGCATGCGTATTTCTTTTTCTTTCTTGTATGTTTCGAAAGATTCTTTCTGTTTTCCTGATTCTCGGACTTTTGATCCAGAATCTCTTTTTTGGCATTCTGGATGTATCCGCTGCGCCCGATGCGGATGGTTCAGGAAATATCGATCTCGTGTTGACGCCGACGATTCCAGGGAGTAGTATTCTGGGTCAGGACTTCGCGATGAACCTCCAGGTAGAAAACAAAAATACCTCGGATGGCGATGGATACCGCCCTGGATTTATCCTCTCGCTTCCCGCAGGAGTAAATCTCGTGAGTGCGGGTGCACTCGGAAGTCCGACCCGAACCGTGAATCATGCGAGTGGATCGACGCTTCTTTTTTTCTCCAGTGCGAATGATGTCATCATCAAATGACAATCGACAAATTATCCGATTACCCTGACTTCTACGAACGCGGCTGGGGTTTTTGTCCTGAAAAATATCGGAATTCTGGCCTATATCGATGATAATATCTATGGTCGTGGTCCAGCTCCAGTAGGTGCGCCTCCAGGAACGCTCACGGGGGGAGTGGATTTTGCGAGTGGAAGTGGTGTAAGCATGCCTGATACGACCGATCTCACTTTTCCTGCGAATGTGATCGCATCGACGAATCTCTCCACCCTTCCATTTATCACACCAACAACGCAATTTACTCCATTCGATGTGACGAAAGAAGAAAGTACCGCGAATCTCATCGGGGATCCCATCACGACGACGCTGACCGTACATGGAAATAGTATGGGGGCACTCAAGCACTTTCATCTGCAGGATGTAATTCCCGCGAATCGATCATTTCTCGGATTTACTCTCACGGGTGCGAATGTCGGGGGAGTGCATGTTACCTATGATGCTCCAGCTCCTGGACAGGTCACGCTCGATATCGTCGATATCACGGTTCCTACAGGAACCAATGTACAAATCCAATACCAGACGCTTCCAGTTGCGTATGGTATTTCGAGCTATTCAGGAACGACTCCGATCCTCGATACCGGAAGTGTCGTACCGCACAATGATAGTTCTCCGAATACGGTTCTCATGCATACGGGTGCCTCGGCGCTCGTGGGTGGTCCGTATCCAGCTACCACATGGAACAATGGAAGTGCTGATGTACTCGTGAATGCTTCGAGCCTCCTTCCTCCTCGTACCACGACACCGCGAAGTCGATATATGAATCTCGCGAAATCTGTAAATAAGCAAAATCCCGTTATCGGAGAAGTCCTAACTTATACCCTCCAGCTCGATACGGCGAAAAATGCTGCCTATACCACAAATGGTAGTGGAACCTATATCGAAGATATTTTGCCAGATGGTCTTACTTTTTCTGGGGCGATCAGTTCTACTCTCTCGGGAAGTGGAACACCTCTGACCTTTATCAGTGCAACGACGAATCCTGATGGAGATACTGCCATTCTCTGGAGACTAAATTCTGGAATGATCGGTGCGGATGCAACCAATACGATCATCTATCAGGCGGTCGTCGATGGAGTGTTCGAAGGAGCAGGGGATATGGAATATGAGAATACGGAAGTTCTCACGAATGTGGCGAATTTCTATGGAACGGTTGGGGATGGTGGACTTTCGGGGGTTTGGGGACAGACGGATCCTTCGATTATTGATTCAGAAATTATCTATACGACCGACTCGAGTGCTCGCGTACAGGCAACTGTCTCGGCACCCAACCCTATTACAAAAAAACATCTGATCTCGGTAACGACTCCAGGTGGCACGGTGTATGATTTTTCGACGGGACTTCCTTCGAAGATTCCTGCGGGATCCGCTCTGAAATTCGCGGTCACGATGGATTTTCCGAATGTGAACTTTATCGATCCAAAAGTAATCGATGCGCTCCCACTCCTCGCGGGTCCAAATACTTCGGCGTATGATTTCGCCTTCCAGACGGATCCAAACCTGAAAGATATCTATAATTCTGGAGTCGCATTTAATACCAATGATGGGATCACTCCGGTCACGGATTTTAATGGAAATACCCTCATCGGAACCACGATGCCAAATGCCCCCTGGATCGTCGCGAGTCCTGCGAATAATCTCGAGTTCCATCTCGGAAGTGGTATGGGTGGGCGTACGTTCGCGATGACATTCGTAGTCAATGTGCTCGCAACCAAGCCCGTCGGTGGAGTTCCGACCAATGGACTCGTGCCACTCACGAATTTTGCCTATAGTTCCTTTAATAACGATGCTGGCGTTCCGAATCCACTTCCGATTATGGAGATTCCATTCGATGTGAACTTCCCATCCGTTACCGCGACGAAAACCGCCTCTGGTGGAACGAATGTAGAAGCGGGGAAACCGATCGAATATACGGTTACTCTCAGAAATCAAGGTTCTGCGGATGCCTTTCTCGAAAATATCATCGATACACTGCCTGCAAACATGGATTTTCTCACGGGTTCCGTGACTGCCAGTGGATCGAGTGCTTCACTTTCGAATGTCGGATTTTCTCAGAGTGGAACTATTCTCTCGATCGAGTTTGCGACGGGAGCTGCTACGGGCGGACGAAGCCTCATTCCCCTCGATACGGTCGGAACTCCAAGTGTCCAGGAAAATGTAGTCCTGGTTCGATATACGGCCGCTCCTAACTCGAATTTTCTCATTCAGGGCGGTGCCACGCGAACCAATACGGTAAGCCTCGATTATTATGCGAGTTCTGGTGCGGTAGCAAATGGGGTGAATAATCTCGGTCCAGTGACGGCGAATGCGAATGTTACGGTAAAAAGTCCAGCTTTTTCTCGTTCGATTGTATCAACTTCCGAAGGAGATAGTTCAGGGGTAAATCTCCTCGTCGGAGAAGAGGTGGTCTACCGTACGACGATCACCCTTCCACAAGGAACGTTTTCTCTCGCGAATTACACGGAGTTGATCCACCCGAATCTCGAGTTCCTCTCGGGAACAGTCATGGCGTCGAGTGGTGCCCTCACGATTACGGGAAGTACGCTTTTTTCTGGAGCGAGTATTCCCTTCGGAACGATCATAAATACGGATACCGATCCAGCGACACTCGAGATGATCGTTCTTGAGACGACGTATCGTGTTCGACAAAATGCAACCGCAGGAACGAATTATACGAATAATGGAGTCCTCACATACTCATCGACGTCCGCTTCTGCTCCACTGGATGTGAATGTGGTAAAGCCGATCCTCACGCTCACGAAAACCGCTACTCCCAATGTGGGTCAGTATGGTACCACGATTCTCTATACGGTCACCCTTTCGAATGCGAGTCCGACCGCTCCTGCGTATGATATCGCGCTTCGAGACATCCTTCCAGCATCACTCGATTATATCACGGGAAGTCTCTCTGTCGGTACATTCTCAGGAACAGAATCAGATATCTTCGCTTCGGGACTCACGCTCGATATGCTCGGAACGTCAACGGGAAAGAGTTTTACCTTCCAGGCCACTCCAAAATCGAGTGTCCGACCGGCTGATGTGCTCACGAATCAGGTACAAGCGGGATACGATACCCTCGATGATGATATTTCTCCCTATGAGTGGAGTGGTTCGGTGAGTGCGAATGCGAACTTCCTCGTGCAGGATATCGCGATCAATCATACGATCACTTCCACGAATCTTGCTGATACGACGAGTAGCCTTTTCTCGGGATCCCTTACAGATATGGCGATCGGGGAACAGGTCGTGTACCGAACGGATATCAGTATTCCAGAGTCGACGTTTACGGGAATGACGATCACACAGACATTGCCTGCGGGGATGAAATTTCTCTCAGGGAGTATCCTCGTGGATGGAGTGAAATCTCATACCCTCTCGAATGTGGTAATTGGTCCAGATAATGTGATCACTTTTTCTCTCGGTGATGTGGATAATGCGGGTATCGGAGCGGGAAGTGGTATCACGATCGAAACTCAGGCGGTTCTCCTCGATCAAGGAACGAATACGGCTGGAGTTGGCAAGACTTCGAATATTATCGTGAACTACAGTGAAAAATCAAAAGCAGGAAATCCACAAATAATCGAAGTGGTCGAACCTACGCTCTCTATCACGAAGGTTTATAGTCCGAATTCTGGCGATGCGGGAGATACTATTCCGACGACTGTAACGATCCAAAATATTTCGAATGTGACGGCGTATGATGTGATCCTGAGCGATGTGACCGCTGGAAAAACCACTCCTGATGCGGGATTTAGTGGTAGCATTGCTATCGGTACTCTGAATCCTGGAGAAATCCGAACCTATAATTATAATACGATTCTCAATACGAATGTGTCTCCAGGAGAAATCCTGACGGGAACGGCTACCGTCCAGTATACTTCGTTTCCAGGAACACCAGGAGATGGGGAACGAACCTACAGTGTTTCGGATACCGACGCGATCAATATTATCAATAGTTGAGCCCTCCTTCTTACCCTCCTTTCTTCCTCGAATGTGGCAGTGGGGGATGTGGCACAGTATGAGATACGAATCCCAGTCAGTGAAGGGAATACGAATACACTGGATATAAGCTCACTCATTCCAGCTGGAATGGTAGTTATTCCAGGAAGCATTTCGATAACAGCGGATAGTGCGGTCAGTTATAGTGGAACGGTGACTCCTGTTATTTCTCCTCTTTCTGATTCTATTACTGCTGGTCAGACTCAGTCGATCCAGTATGCCTTTTCGAATATCGTGAATACCGATTCGGATAATGGAACCACTGAGTATATCCATATTCGATACGATGCGGTGGTGCTCGATAGTACGGATACGAATCTCGGAAATACAAAAATCCATACCGCAACCGCAAACTATGAAGGTGGTGCTGATATCAAAAATGCTTCCGCACTTCCTGTTACGATCGTAGAACCATATGTAACTCTCAGTGTGACGAATGCATACGCGAATGGATATAGTGTTCCGTATACCTTTACGATCACAAATACAGGAACCGCTACAGCCTATGATCTCGATCTTTCGACCCTGCTTCCATCGGGAGTCACGTATACTGGAGCCATTTCTATCACGAATTCTGGTGGAGCCGTGAATCTCGCGCAAGTGGGTGATACATTTCATATCGATACGCTTCCGATCAATACAGGAAATCCACTTATTTTTACGATTCTTGGATCGATTTCTCAGGGAGTTCCGAACTCCACTCCACTCACTCTTACGGGAACCGTTACGTATACTTCAGAAGCAGGGGCATATAGTAGTGTTATCGCGAATCCACTGAATCAAGAACGAACCGCTCTCGGAGGAGTCGATGATTATATCGATGCGAATAAGACGACGAGTTTTATCCTGAATATTGCCCTTCTCGATGAATCGATCAGTGTCGTAGATATCAATACAGGAACGGGCATGATCGATGATGTCTTCGAATATACCATTACCCTCACGAATACAGGAAACGTCGCTCTCACGAATATTCCTGTTACTCTCGATATTCC
>CAZDFE010000068.1:0-6150 GCA_964504755.1 uncultured Candidatus Peribacteria bacterium | reverse complement strand
CTTAAGAAGCTCTTCATAGTCAGCTTTATCAAGGTTTTGTTTTTGGTATATCTCAAATAACTCTTCTGGTCGATCTAGAAGTTTTAATATCTGATTCCAGATATGCTCATCAAGAGCTTTTCAAGGAATTTCTCTATTTGCATACTTTATGCCATCAAGTTCAAATCCTTTCCTACGATAGCTGTGTCAGCCTTTTGTTCTTTCAACTCAAATAAAATTCCTCTGAGTTTCATTATCAAAAATAAGTCTTGATAATAAATAACTTTTCTCGCCTCATCATCGTTGAGTGTTGAGAGAAATTTGCTCAAGAGCTTTTTGTGCCATTTCAAAAATAAGAGGATTTATGATTCCTGGAACAGGTATCTCAATTGGACTAATCTCTCATTTCTCATTCAAAGGATTGTAAACAGCAATACCAATATAGGTAGTATCTTCAAGCATTTCTCGGATTCAAGTACTGTACCATTTAGTATTTTTATTCTTTTTGGTAGATCAATATCACTTTAATACACTGTACTCGTTCATCATTTTTGCTATCCCCTCCAAAGTATTTCAGGCAATACATTCATCAAAGATTTTTCTTACCCATATAGCTTCATCATCAATTATCTCAATACCTTTTGTGACATTTCATTTTAGTTCTATCTTCTTATATCCATATGGAGCAGTACCAATAATATAATTTCATCTTCTTGCTGAGGCATTCTTTCATTCTTTTGTTCTCCGAATATTTGAAATGTTAGTTTTCATATTGGACCAGTAAAATCTATATTTTCTTTTACCGAAAAGAATCATACCTGGTATTTCTGAAGAGTTTCAAACGAGGACAAAAGATGTGATAGATTTCTGGAAAGTCTATCTATCTTCCAGACCGCAATAAGATCAAATTTTCCTTTCTTAGCATCTTCTATCATTCTTTGAAATCCAGGACGATTCAAATCTCATCCAGAATATCAATCATCAACATATCTCCATTCAGGATTATGTTCAAAATTATGATTTTTATGTCGATAATTCATCATCTCTTCTAGTCCATTGAGTTGCATATCTAGACCAAATCAATCTCTTGCTTGCTCATCAGTAGATACTCTTAGATAAAATGCTACTCTGATTTTTTTATCACTTTCCATAAGGTTACATATTTAGGAATATGTCTCATATTATACTCCTGTAAATATATTATGCAAAGTAAATTACGATAATAATTGTATTTTATAATACAAGGTTACAAATTACTGAATTCATAGAACTGTATTTATAATGGCACTATCAATAATAACTTGCTCCTCATAGTTCATTTCCATATATTCAAACATGATAAAAATACTTCCTTTTCTCTGTCATTGAGGAGGTATAATAATATCACACTCGGGCATGGATTTTCTTTTCTTAATCACAAACCCAATGTATTTTATTCAAAGAGTTTTTCCTCCCGATAAAATCCCGAAATTATCCCGACGATTATTCCTCCTGATTTATTAGCCTAAAGTGATTTGCCTCTCGTTTGATATACTTGTCACTAAATGCTTTTCAGAGCCTAGTATCTATTGCTTCATCGATGGCTTGATCAATAAATACTTCATCAGTTTTTGATGCACTTTCAAATTTACCTTTTTCCATCAACAAATCAGCAGGTAATGGAATGTTTGGTGAATCATATAAGATAGAGAATAACATGTATCCTTTTTTCTTGATAGGAAGATTTCATACTGGCTTATCATGAAGATATACTATACCTGTTATTTTATCAAATCGTATAGGTCTCATCGTTGGTATTCATTTCAAACATGCATCTCTATTAATTTTTACTTTGAATCTTCCTCTATATTCTTCCATAGTCTCTATAAATCAATCAAGAATCATATCATGCAATACGAGTTCAAGTGGATCTTCTGAGAGATAAATATCACACAATACAATATCATCCTGTGGAATAGTAATAGGCTTTGGCTTCGGGAGATCATCAAATGCAATATCTATATTTTCTTTCCCAATTACAAGGCTATCTATATCAAGAAGTTGAGATTGTTTTCCGATAAATTCCAATACTCTTTTCTTTATAGTATCAAGACCCTCATAGGTTTTATATTCAAATTGTCACCATATTCGGTCATGAAGTATTTGCTTATATTCTTCTTGGCTTTGTGTATTAATAGTAAAGCTTATTGTAAGAGAACCATCATCTATGTCATATCGATTCATAGTGAGTCCGATAGCAGGCAAGATGTACTGGATTCTCTCGGCTACTATCTCATAGTAGGATTCGAGTGTAAAAGGCATTATACTAAAATCCTCGTGTATGTGGGCAATTTCTCACAGGTTGTCTTTTCTTACAATCCGATTATCTCCAGTTATACAGTACTCTGAAGTTTCGAGTACCCCAGTATCTACTATAATTTTTATACCGTATTCCTCTTTTTGTTTTCATACACCATCAAAAAAGACTCGCTCTCATAAAGAAAGAATATCGAGTCTTTCAAGTGGTGCAAAGATGTGAAGAATTCGATTATCCATATAGTTTGGATTATATGGAAAAAGTAATTAACTCAAAGAATTGATATATAATACATATCCCAGATTCATATATTTATCTTCATCAAATATTTCTTCAATATAGTATTCATTGTAAATATCAGACCAAGTATTATTTCACTTGTATCTAAAGGATTCATAGTTAACATTGGTCATTTCAAAATATTCAACTATGTCGTATCATTGATATTTTGGAGCAAAGACTCTCGATTTATCTTTCAAAAAGATATGACTTCATTCTATGATAGAGATAGTATTAATATCTGCATTTTCTAGAACTTTCCATACTTGGTAATTATCGTATTCCTCATGGATATAACATTTCACATACACTCAATAACTGTTCTTGCATATGTAATCACATAAAAAGATAAATTCATGCGGATTATTTTCGATTCTTACAACACTTGAATCCGCAAGTTTTCGGGACTGTTTGTCTCTTAATTGAGTAAATATAATTCTTGTATCGCTCAATCCATCCACTTCCCAAATATTATTCTTATCTTCAATCGAATAATTCGTATATCAAGGTTCAATGAGTTCATTATTTCCACCAGCTTCAAAACTTGTAGCATCTAAAAATCAAAGATGTTTCAGTTTTTGATATGTTCCATATTCTTGATCGTCTCTATCTACTTCATAACTATAGTATACCTTGCCATCATCAAAAATATAAAACTTGTAAGGTTCAATTCTGTATCAATAATGACCTACTCACACTTCCTTTGAGAAATAAAATTTTCATTTTCCTTGGATAACTTCTGAATTAGTGTTAGGTAATTCCCATAAATAAGGGTCTTCTACTGAATCCTCTAGTATGATCTCATATATAAATCACGAATTATAAGTAAGCATGTATTTATGAAAATTTAGAGAAATAAAGAACTACTGAACAATCTTATATTTCCCATGAGTTGAAAGACGATAAGTTACCTTACCATTCTTTCATACTTTCACTTTTGTAATAGCTACATCTCTTGTTCCACCTATTCCAGTCTTCACGATCTTATAAATCGTTACTTGTGTTCCAGTTTCAAAATCTGTTTGGATAGATAGGATTTTGGACTTACGAAAGTTTTTTATGCTAACATCAATACTGTATTCTTTTTTAGCTTCAATGACTGGAGTTCTGATTTCTTGCATTACAATAGTACCAGTATTAACACTGCTACTATTTTCAGTGGTAGTCGCTTTTATATCTTGGCTGAGTATGGTTGGATTCTTTCATGACTTAAATTCAACATTGCATGAATCTTTGATAATAACTCATGAATCTTGGAATTTTGTATTTATCGTTCTATTACTTCAAAGATCTATAAGTGACAATGGTTTTCCAAAAGTAAAAGTATTGGAGACATCATAAGCATCAATGCTTCATATGCTAAACATATATTCTCATCCATTTCATCATCAAAATGAAGCAATGATCTCTAAGTCGATATTTGATCAAGGTCAGATTACAAGAGGATTAGAAAAACAAATTTTTGTCTTTCAATTACTAAATTTATAATAATCAGATATTGGATTATTATTTTTACTCAAGCTAACGAAAGCATTATTGGGATTTCCATTTCAAGTGATTCAAATCTCTATTCATTGAATGGTTGTATTTTCTATATTTGTTGAGCTAATCTTAATGCTCCCTGCTTTTATTTTTGTAAAATCATCAGCCAATAATCATCCACTGACAAGCTCATGAGCTGCTGTACCATTTTGCGATACAATAATTTCAGCATAAGTATCAGTTATAAACTTACTCAGCAATAATCAAACAAGAAGCAATTGATAGAAGAACTTCATATAAAAAGAAAAGCTTACAAAATAAAAAAACCGATCAATTCCAACAAAGGATATTTGACCGATTTTTATTGTTAGCAAAACAAAATTGGGAAACTTATCCTAAGTGTTGTGTCGCTAAACTTTCAACAGACTTGCCCGATAAATGGGAAACGGATAAGTTTCCCATACTGTCTACCGAGCAAGCACAAAAATTGTGCAATAAAAAAAGTCCGATGTTTGAAAGTTTAGCTCAGACATTTTATGTTTTTCTCCGATTCTGTCAATCACTATATTGCCTCTATCCGATGCGGATAGATGAGTATCATTATGGCTATCACTATATATTCATACCTCTGTTCCCAATGACGTACCCCTGTTTTCAGAATTTTATTTTCAGCACTTCCTGATTTTAGATTACTTTTTATTTTTTATTTTTTTATTCGAGAGATATATGAGATAGTACTACCATTGATTATTTATGATAGTTTATTTTTTCTATTTGTTCTTATGTATGCTTTCTGGTATTTGTTTCTTGTTATTAGTTTCGGGACAAGGTATATTTCCATATAAGATAAAAGTTCTAATAATTATATATTACTCTCCCTATTTTTATAAGAAGTTGTATATAGTATCTCTTTATAATATTCTATGGGTTCCAATGATCCTATGATAAGGAAGTGTAGGAAGATGTACTGAGTATCAATTCAGTCGAAAATATTGAATATATAAAGAGACCATTACAAGATTATTGAGTTCTTATATATGGTCTGAATGATTTTTGATGTTGGGATATATGTCTTGATTTGCTGTACTGTATGGGATTATTATAGGTATATTGCATGAGGAAATCAACTTTATTTTTGAGATTTATTTATTGTTTCCTTTTTTGATTATAGGCTATTAAGGGAGGGAGGGTGTTTGGGATAAAAGATTTGTAGACAGTACATTATGTAACTATCTACAAATACGATTAAGATTAGAATCTCTAGGTTGTCACAAGTTTCTGAATTGCACTTGTAGCCTCTCGCTTGGTAAAGCTTCGGATTTTGTTATACAGTGTGGCTCGTGTTTTCTCATCGTTATACTTTACCTCGATAAGTTTTATGAGATAGTTCTTTTGCTTGATCGTCATAAGATCAGGTGTTTCATAGGTGGTATTGTTCTTATGTACGAATCACTGCATATGAGGTTCTGAGTCTTCGAGACTTTTTGTGTCTTCTGATTCTATAGTTTTTCTTTCTGTATTTCGAGGATGCTCTAATTCCTCAGCAGATACTTCACCTCAGCCGATAAGGTCTGAGATAGATCGTGATGTTGCTCTTGATTGAGCAGTGGCTCTCACATCATTTTCAATATGATTAAATTCTCTCTCATTACTTGCACACGATGCGGAAGCTTCGCAGAATCTTCCATTCGGTGCTATGGCTCGTGCTGTTATCTCATAGACGAAATAGTCCTCGAAGTTGATACGATTTTCTCGGACTATCTGGGTTGATATTCAGAATGTGGTGGCAAGTTTTCTGAATCATGATTTCTTGATAGTCTTCTTGCCTCGTATGAGTTGGTAGTCGCTATCGTTTAAGAGTGTTTCTTTGAGCTTATTGTATTCGTTATAGGCTCATACAATAGTATCTATTGGTGCAATAGGTTTGAGACTAATAGGAGATACTTCAACAAGTGAAGTAGATGATGTTGGTGTAGATGTATTCATAAAATATGATAGATAGAAATATAAAAGGTGTCACTTATCTGGTTTGTCTTTTCCAAGGACAGGTATTTAATTCATGCGGTCAAAGCTTTTTACTTGGCTGAAACAGGAGTTTTCCGATATGCCGATAC
>CAZDFE010000067.1:0-6204 GCA_964504755.1 uncultured Candidatus Peribacteria bacterium | reverse complement strand
TATCCCTTCCCAGTCGGTAAGCGGACGGTCTTTCACATCATTGAGATTAAAAATCCCAGTCGTAGAGCCTTTAATAATCGTGCGATTCGCGATCGTATCATTTCCATTCGGGTTGAAAATACGATTTTTTGCAACAGCTACATCATTATCTTGTGTGGTCATATGGAGTTTTTATACAATATATTGTGTGAGAAATTGTATAGAAACTCGAGAAATTGCAAGCAAAAAATCATAAAAATTACTAATTTTCTGTTTCTTGCTCCTTTTAGAAAAAGGAGCTGATATAGTTTGCAATAAGTGATCCTGTTGCAGATGCGAGGATAATCCAGTGAATGGTTTTATAATATTCGAAATGGGCACGAAGTCGGAATCGAAATGATTTTCGATAATTTTTTAGAAATGCATGGCCGAGAGTCGAAAGGAGATAGGATTCATTATCGATCGAGGCATCATGGCGATATTCGGCGATGATATAGTTATGATCGATGAGCCATTCGAGAAAGAGTATTTCTTCAGGATCATTGAATGGACTTTTTTTGTCATTGGATTCCATATGTCGCTTATAGAACGAAACTCCGATAATCTCTCGGAATTCTGGTGCCGTCAGAAATGTGAAAATTTCGCGTGGAGAGTACATGGGAACGATGTAGTTATAATTTTTGATTTGATTCTTCTGGAATTTTACAGTTCACCCCATCTTCGATAATGCGTTCTACATTTACTTCGACGTGATGAAGTTTTCGTTCGAGGAGTTCATCTTTGACTCGGAGGCGCTGGAAATTGTATTGGAATACGAGTGTCATCGCATAGAGAAAGAGTGGTACATAAAAAACAGCATACATCATCGTGAGTATTTTTCCTGCGATCGAGTGCGGGACGAGATCACCAAATCCGATCGTCGCCGTCGTGATAACCGTAAAATAAAAAGCATCGAAATAACTCCATCCCTGAGCCTGCTCGAATCGATGAATGAGAAACGTTCCAATGAGCCAACTCGAGAGAAAAATGATACCGATAATAATCAATTTCTTATGAACGATATGAATACGGGGCATAGAAATGAGAAAAAGAAATAAGAAGCAATAGCATAGTTATTGTATCTGTCATATGATTTCTGAGAGAATTCCTTCGTCACTCGTATCTGAAACCACGACAATATCGAAAATTTCTTGATATCTTTCGAGCGAGTGCTGCGTATCAGAACTAAAAAATCCGATTGCTATAGTATCTTCTCGTTCGTGAGGTTGGATCATTTGGATATCTTTGAGGTGATCGCCGAGGAGGATAATTTTATTTCGATCTTTGAGGGAATTGGTTTTTGTATGCTTCAGGGCTTCTTGTTCATTTTTGTTCCCGACATGGATAAAATCAGCCGGATATACTCCCGTATATACGTTATTTGTATCGAACAAAAGCTCGTTCGCGATGATGACTCTATGTGTCTCTGGGATTTTTTGCCCATCGAGTATCATTTCGATTGTTTGATGGATCCCTGCAGAGAGGATGAGGAGTGGGATTTTTTCCTGATCGAAAAACTCGAAGGCTTCACGAATTCCATTTCGTACATGAACGCTCGAAATATCTATTTTTTTTAAATGATCTCGGTGTATGTGATATTCTCGAAAAAGGTCGAGATTCTCTTTCCACCAGGCACGCATATACGTGAGCCATGTGTTGGTATCGAGCGTCTCATCGCTTTCATAGTGATAGTATTTCTCATAGAGACTCGCATATGCTTGATAGTATTTTTTTGGAAAGTGTGGAAGGGTTCGTAGGAGTGACCAGCTCGTCGGTCCACCGTAGGTCGTGATCGTATTATCGAAATCAGCGATGACTCGTGTATTATGACGATGAAAACTCTCGAGTTTCGCACGGAGGCTTGCTTGATTTCGGATGTGGATTTTATCATTCATGTGCTGAGTGTAGCATATCCACATGAGAAAGGCAAAAAATGGATATTTCCTCTGCTTCTGAGTGATTACTGCTTATTCGAGAGTTTGATACGGTTTCCCCATGGATCTTCGGTGATGAGAAAATTATCTCCTGATTCGAGTATGAGTGACTGGGTGATGAGGCGATGGTGTATCGAGGTGTAGAGTGCAGGGTCAAAATATACAATCTCGAATTGCTCGAGTCCGAGTGTATTTTTCTCACGTTTTTTTGTGCCATTACTCTCCCAGGTGTTCATACCGAGATGATGGTGGTAGCCATCCTTTGATACAAAGAGTGCTCCATCCCGCTCACGAATCTCATCAAATCCGAGAATATCGATATAAAATTTTTTCGCTTCTTGTATATTTCCGATTTTGAGATGTACATGACCCACTTTTGCTGATGGAATTCCAGGGGTTCCGATATGGTGTTGGATATAGGATCGAACATCGATGTACTGACTTCCCATAATCGGTTTTCCATTTTCGTAGATCCAGTCCGTTCGAGGTTTGTCGTAGTAGAGTTCGATACCATTCCCTTCTGGATCAGAGAAATAGAACGCTTCGGTTGCTGTATGATCCGCACTTCCCTGATAGTATTCAGGTGCGAGCGTGAGAATATGTAAGAGTTGTTTCGCGAGTGTTGCGCGCGAAGTGTAGACGATGGCAACATGATAGAGTCATGCATCTTTCGAGGTAGGCTGTTGGTAGGTGAATCTTTCTGTGAGTTCGAGAATCTCTCGATTTTCTTTTCCGAGTGTGATCGAACCTGATTGTATCGAGAGGGGTTCGAGCCCGATTTTTTCTTGATAAAATGCAGATACCGTCGAAAGGTTCCGAACGGAGAGAGTAACCTTTCCCATTTCGAGACTTTTTGTCTCTTGTTTTGTTTGCATGGTACTGGTAGTGTTGATCGAATATATGGCAAAATATCACATTCCCCCACCGATGAGAATGAGTAATATTCCGATGATTTGGATTCATCGGAGGGAGTCTATCTTTCGAAATCTCTGAGAGATGGTGGCGTATTTCATTGTATATGATTTAAAATATAAAGTGATTATAGAAAAAAGGAAAGAAAAGCAAAAGAGTTTTTGATTTTTCTTATCAATCCCATAATTCTTGCATTTTTCTCGGGAGTATGTTATCTTCTCTCGCATGGGGGTGTAGCTCAGTGGTAGAGCGCGAGAACTTTACACTTCTCATGGTCATGGGTTCGAGCCCCATCATCCCAACTTTTTTTAGAGAAAGAGGCTTTATTGTTCTCTTTCTCGGAATTCCAAAAATCCCCCAATACAGGGGGATTTTACCTTATCTTTAAGATTTATTTATAGGTATATCTCTTTTCTATGACCGATTTCTAACACAAGGATGATTAATTCTTCATTCTTTTTTCTATAGATGATTCGATAATCTCATACGCGCAATCTATAGGTATCATCAGTATGTCATTTAAGTTTCTTTATATCGAGTCCAGATGTATCATTAGCTAGTGCCTCTATCTTTTCAAATATTCTTGCCATAGTCTGATATGGTATTTTTTCTATATCTTTTGCCACAGAGCGCACATAGCTGATTTTATACTTGTGTCACATCTTTTGTATTGAGAAAATTTTGAATCGTATAATATGCCTTCATGACATCATGTGGTATATATACCCCGTCCGCTTCACGAGCTCTGAGCTCCTGAATCTCCTCGAATGTGAGAGTTTCTTCTTGCATAGCTGTAATATTTAGTATGGGAGTATTATATCGAGACAAGAGAAAAAGCAAGGGCAAGAAAAATCCACCCGAGTGAGGGCGGATTTATGTATGAATGATTTCATTCGTGGTGTGTATTGTTCCGAGTTTTCCGATACTGATCAGAGCTGCTTCGTGGTGCTCACGAGAGATAGTTCCACAAGCATCCGATACGACTGTAAATCGGAAATCCCTATCATGCAGGTCGCGCGCTATACTCGAGACAGCAAGGTCAGTGGCAACTCCAGCCACCACTACTTCCTCTATTCACTTCGTTCGAAGATAGTCTTCGAGGTCTGTCTGATAGAATGGACTGACACGCGTTTTGGTAATCGTTTTTTCTGCTGGAGTATGACCGAGTTCAGCGAGAAATTCGGTCGACCAAGTGTTTTCTCTGAGAATCCCGAGATTCGGAGCTCATTGGAATCGAGGAGAAATCTTCGAGCAATTATCATAGTTCTCGTGAAATCCGAGATGGACCCAGATAACCTCTTCATGATGCTCTCGAAAGTGATGAATGAGCTTCACTACATTTCCGATAGTTAAGTGCTCTTCACAGAACTTTCCCATGCCTTGTGGCGTGATCTTCCCTTCTGGATGGAGAAATTCATTGATGAAGTCGATGAGGATGAGTGCGCGAGACATGAGTTAGGGTAAAAAGTTTTATGAGTAATTAAATATCCATTAGTTTATGTAAGGTGATATTTTTTCACTAAACTCATTCTTTAGATTTAGATTTTTCTCATATCAAATAGGATCAAATTCACTTAACATAAAAATTCCAAGCATTCTTCCTGCATCTTCTTTTGGAAGTTGTGCAAGTATTTTTGTTTTTGCAAATGCGTTTGATTGAATGGCTTCATCGTTTGTATTGCTTATCATTCCAGATCCAAGCAGTGTCTGTAAATATGTTTCTATTAAGTAGAAATGTAAATCCTTTTCAGGAAATAGTCAATACACATGATTGAAAGTTTCTTCAATCTTTCTGACCACTTCTTCATCTTCCGATATATTATTAAATCAAATATAACTAAGTATTTTTTTAAGCATTGTATTATAATTTATAAGATGATTATTATAAGGAAGGTCTTAATGCTATATCCAACAAAGAGAATGGACTTCAGTTAAATATAATAGCTTCTTCGAGATTAATAGCTTGATGATACTCTCAATCAATACAATTTGAATTATCGTATACAACAAACATTTTTTCTCTTATAAATGACCCAAGTTTTTCAAAATCAATAAAGTTATTTACCTCAAATTCTAGAATTCATCAGTCTAATGTAACTATTTTTGAGAACAATAATGGGTATGTAAGATTTATACTAGTCATAGTTTTTAAATGGATTTTTTTCTATCCTGAACAACTTACACAATTTTCTTTCGACACTTCACTCGAGAGTGAGCGGACGTAGTAGACCGTCTTGATACCTTGTTTCCAGCTCTTCATATAGTAGCCATAGAGCTGAGCGGGAGAGACTTTCGATGGGTCGACCATCCATTCGAAGCTGATCGACTGATCGATCCACTTATAGACGACTGAGATCATATCGATCACATCGTTCATATCCATATTCACGTATTCCTTATAGAACCAGAAGTTCTCAGCATTCAGTTTCGGAGCGATACGGATCGTCGGAGACGAGAGATTCGTTTCGACGAAGTATTTCTTATAGATTGGGAGGAGTGCAGCGGTCGTTCCGACGATACCAGCGGTCGAGGTATTCGGTGCGGGAGCGGAGTGATATCCGAATCGGCAACCAACAGTTTTCATCTCATCGAGGAGGGATTTCCAGTCGAGGTGTGGATTCTTCGTATCGGCGATGAGTGCGGTCGCGTCTCGTCCGAGGACGATTCCCTTCGAGTGTTCACTTCCAGGAAAGAGGGGGTAGGCTCCACGTTCGCGAGCAATATCGACGGATGCTCGATAGGTGTAGTAGGTATAGAGTTCGAAGAGAGCATCGACCGTAGCACGAGCTTCTGGAGAATCGTAGGCCATCGCACGAGTGGCGAGGTATTCGGCGAGTCCGAGGTATCCAATTCCGATCGAACGGTATTTCATCGCGGTGAGTTCTGCGGCCTTTATCGGGAACTTCGTGATCGTGATGACATTATCGAGGAGACGACAGAGAACATCCATCGAAGTGGCGATGGTTTTCTCATCGTGCACTTTCGCGACATTGATTGACGCGAGGTTACACGTCACAGTTTCCCCGGGTTCGTAGCGAATGATAATTTTTCCATCTTCGACAGCTTCTTCGATGAACTTCGCGGGCGATGAGTTCTGGCAGATTTCGGTACAGAGCTGAGTGGAGTAGATTTTTCCAGCGTGCTTATTCGGATTGAGTTTATTCACGGTATCACGATAGAACACGTATGGCATTCCCGTTTCGACGGTTGTTTTGAGAAATGCCTTGAAAAGGTCCTTTGCCTTTACGGCTTTTTTCATTTCGAGGGTATCGTCTTTCTCGAGTTCCGCATAGAATGCTTCGAATTCTTCATTAAACGTATCTTCGAGGGTTCGGCCGTA
>CAZDFE010000066.1:1403-6249 GCA_964504755.1 uncultured Candidatus Peribacteria bacterium | reverse complement strand
TATTATGCCAGAAACTAAGGAAAAAACCTACCAGGAAATGTCTATTAAGCCAAAAACAATACAATGAATAGCAATCGTTCATGCTACTCCAGAAGAGAATAGTTCCGGATATCGCCTCATGCTTCGTATTCGTTGAAAGGCTGATAGTATCATATGAAAACATGGGCCAGAACCTGGATACCAATATGTTCTCACAGAAATTTCAGGAAGAATTTCGGAACTTCATTCCATAGATAATGATGCTTGTGGAATTTCTTTTTGGACGGATAAAATCCGTATTATTACGGGTGAAAATGTTCACGAAAGTACGAGTTCTATAAATATGCCTTCGATTGTTAGCTTCTCTCTCGAAATGGATGAAGTTATGAAAGAATGTCTTATACTGATACGAAAGCTCAAATGACAGATTGATGCTTATGATTGAAATATTGATGATCGGGAACTCTATATTGTTCGGAAAGAACAATTAGAGCGATTAATACTACAATATCACTCTATGAGAGCGGAGCAAGAAACTAGATTTCTCGAGGGTTGCGGAACTGGTGAAAAAGATGTTTTATTTTTCTAGAAACTTTTATACACCATTTCTCCTACAATCATAATCCCAATCCCAGAGAAATAGCAGGCAAGTGGAATCCAAATATTTCGTTTTTTCGCAAGAAAAAAATCGAGGGTGATGCGATAGAGAATCCCACTTATGATATAGAACGGAATCACCCAGAGTGATGAAAGGTGCCAGAGTCTCGTATCTGGGTAATAAAAAAAGAATATTCCAAAAAAGAAGAGCGATGCTCCATTGGTAATCATATCGAATGGAACTCCGTCGATTCCTGGAAAGACCGATCGAAGCCAGGTAGGAATGTGATATCATCGAGCGTACATGGCCTCATGCCAGAAGTACGTATGCCATCCGTAGATGGGCCATACGAGGAAGGCGAGTTCACTGCTTCCTCCTCAGAAAACGGGGAGCACTTGGTATATCCAGAGAAATTCCCCGGTAAAATATCGATATACAAAATCATGGAGTGGTTCCGTGATAACAGCAACCAGAAATCCAATCGTCATAAATAATGACAGCTTGTACCAATCAGGCTGGATCCATTTTTTTGCGATGAGCGACCAGAATCCATAGAAAAAGGAATATCCAAAAATAACGGCCGTAACACTAAAAATAAGAAGAAAAGAGAGAGATTCGTGCATGAAAATGAATTAATACGGTTTCTGTCCTACATAATTTCCACTCGGATCATACTGACAGACCCAGTAGACTTTGAATATTCCATCTCGTCGTGCCGTGGCCTTTCCACAGCCGATCCGCTCGGTATTTTTCCAGATGATTTGTGTGTAGTGTCAGCAGATTTTACCCGATTGACAGGTATTTGTTTTGATAGAATAATCAGGAGCTTCCGCAAGCCAATAGAAAACCGCATCCGAACCATCAGAGGCGAGAGTACGCGCGGTGGTCCAGTATCGGTAGATATTTTCTCCACGACCCCCACGAAATCCACTCTCGGAATGTTCGAGTATATCTTTTTTTGCGAGATTTTCTGCCCAGGCTGAGGCATTTTTCTCGATTGTAGTATCCCAGACGAGAACAGGAAGGTGGAGTGACTTTCTGACGGCATTATGGGATCAGAGGATTTTTTCTCGTTGGTAGGCAGTCGTCATGAGGGCACTCGTTTCGAGAGAAAAAGAAAGACCAAGCAGGAGTAGTATTGCAGAAATTATATGTTTCATACACGAATAGAAAAAATTTATTCACTATAGCATATATCTTCCCAACTGGTTCGATAGAGCGGTTCGCCGAGTCGTTTCTGATCGAGTGCATGCCCGTTGTATCCGATCGAACGAGCCAGGATGAAAAAAGCATTGAAAAGACCCGCGTCGATATACATGCGAATTTCCGCATTATCCATACCCATAGATTCGAAGAGATCGAGGAGGATCACGGCGATATGCCCATCGACATTCAGGATGAGGTTTGGTTTTTTCTCCAGAGTGAGGGCTTCGACTGCGAGTGCGTACGTGAGGAATCGACCGTATCTTGTCGTAGGATCCGCATGGGGGAGATTGTAGTGAACGACCTTTTCTCGGAGGAGGGTGCAGCGTCCATCAGGGTGAAATTTACTTTTTATCTTGTGACCGATTCCAGGAATGGGTGTGCCTGTGCGTTTCATCCGATCGATAAAATCTTCGGGAGATTCCTGATGTTGCACCGCTTCGTAGAAGTATCGAGCCGCTCCATCGATCGCTCCACCGAATCGAGGGCCGATCGTGAGGAGTCCAGAAATGAGCGATGAGAGGATATCCTTGCCCGCTCGGGCCGTGATGATCGTATTCGTCGCACCCGAGACGGCGGGGCCATGATCCGCGAGGAGGATGAGGATCGTATTGATAAAATCAGCCGTTGTTTCAGGAAGTTCGCGCTTGAGCCAGAGGGCACCGAGCACCTTCGCGAGACTCCCATCATGGATATAGTTCGTGAGCGGAATATGGTTATAGAGGACATCGTCTCATCGTTCATCCGCAATCGTCGAAGTGAATTTCGTCGGTTTTCGATTTCGTATCTGAGCGAGTTTTTTCTCTATATCCGCTTCGGATTGTCTTGGTTTCTGGATTTCTGGAAGAGTTCGAAATATGGTTTCGATCAGACTTCAGAAATCCGCATAGCTCGTTGGTACATGGGCACCCGCATTTCTGAGGGCGGTATTTTTATAGCTCGCGGTTTCTTCACTCGCATTCGCCTTAGCTCCCGCATGTCCGAACTGTACTTCGCCTGTGAGGTGTTCCGCGAAACTCCCACTCACATAAGCGACCACGGGTTTCGTGATTTTTCCAGACTGTATGAGTTCCGCGACTTCGAGCTCATCGCGACTTCCGACTTCGCCGAGAAGGACGATCATACGGATTTCTGGAGTATTTTCATACGCGAGCGTGATATCTCGGAAGGTCGAACCGACGAATCGATCCCCCCCGAGGGCGATCCCTGTATGAATCCCGTCCGTGCGCTTCGAAATCACGCGATACATCTCATTCGACATGCCACCACTGCGAGAAACAAATCCGACTGAACCCTGATCATAGAGTCGACTTTCGATGATATTCTCGAGACTTCCTCCATTATTTCCGAGGCGAAGGGTACCTCCTCCGATCGCTCCCGCGGTCGCAGGCCCGATAATGCGTGTGTGATATTCTCGTACATTTAGCGCAATAATATCTCGAATATCGCGCTCAGGAATACCCTCTGCGATGATGACGATATTTTGGAATTTTCTGGATTCGAGGGCTTCATGAGTCGCACTCGCAGCGGAACGAAATGAAGCAAAATTCAGAAAGGTATCGATGCGTGGATTTTCAGGAATGCTAGCTATATTCGAGTAGATTGGGATGAGGATTTCTCGATGACCAAAAAAAACTTTCGCACTTCCAGATTGTTTCGCGTTCGGATCGATGATTCCTGCGACCGAAGGTTCGCGTCCCGCGAGAAAGTCGAAATCGAGCATTCGTTCAGCGACATCGAGATGACGACCGTAGATGATGGCCTGAGAAAGGGAAGTGAACATATTAGAGGCTTTTTATAACAAAAACAATAATGACGATAAAAATAATGCCGATCACTGCTTGGATCAGTTCGAGCACGAAGGCATATTTTTTTTCGACGTTGGGTTTCATACGATTTTAGTGGGTGATGTTTGAGAGGATATCGGTCATATATACATTTCCATCGGCGATTTCGACATCGAGCCCGAGCCGTTCACAGGCATCTCGCAAGAGAGAAAGTCATTTCACATCATTGATCCCACCGCGTCGCACGAGGAGGGTGATATCCTGTTGCTTCAGTCGTTCGATCCGTGCTTCGAGGGCATCAATAATCCCAGAAAAGGTCTTATCGATGTGGGTAAAGTTTGCGATGGCTCCCGCGATGATGAGGTATTTTCTCTCAGCAGGACTCGCGAGCATCGTATCGAGGAGAGTGAGGGTGTAGGCCTTTGTATTTTCTCGATCAGGATTCCCACTGCATTCTCCGTAGTTTCCAATCTCCTTCGCATAGCCCATATCCGCGAGGGTATCCGCGATAATCACACTCGCACCGCCTCCGCTCGTGAGGAGCCAGAGTGCACCTCCGGGATTCAATATGCGAAATTTCAGACTCGCGCCCGTCTCACTATCGAGCTTCTCGATGTACTGTTCGGCGGGTGTTTTCTCAGGGCCAAATGGATGCGGAAATACGAGATCGTGCCAGTGAGATTTCTGACGAAATGACTCCGAATCATCGACGCGCGCGACCATATCGAGGCAGACGATCGCTCCCGTATCATCGAGAGTAAACGGATTGACTTCGAGGTACGCGAATCCATACTCCACGAAAAAATGATAGAGCTGTTCGAGAAAAGTACTGATTCTCGAGTCTACAATACCAAATGTATCCGCGAAAAGAGCTCACAGATCGGGAGTATTTTTCCCGAGAGGAATGTGTATTTCTCGTACACACTCCCAGTGTTCCTCGACGTCCATACCACCCGTTTCTGAGAAATAGAGGATATCATGATCTCGTTCGGCCTTGATCGCGGTGTAGTACTCGCTCCTATGTGGAACGAAGGGTTCGATGAGAAAGGTGTGGAGTGCTCCTTCCTGGCCCTTGAGGGTTACGGTGGTGTTATTTTTCCCTTGCCACCAGGCTTTCACACCTTCGAGATCGAGATTGACGCCGACGAGGCCATATTTCCCGCGCTTTCCGAAGAGCTGATCGGGCTTGATAACGAATCGAGTATCGTGAGGTACGTGTATTTCGGATGGGAAATCGGAAGTTCCCGCGATGAGAACCCCCGTGTAGGAAGTATGAGTA
>CAZDFE010000066.1:0-1393 GCA_964504755.1 uncultured Candidatus Peribacteria bacterium | reverse complement strand
AACATACGCTTGGCATCGTATTCGCGAATGGCAATCTGAGCCATGAAGCAGGGGAGTGAGGGATAAAATTAATGGTACCAGAATCGACATTCTTCCGCACCGTTGAGGAGTTTTTTATTTTTCCAGTTTCGTCCAGGATTTCTCACGACATTCGTGATATATCCACCATGGCGATTTTCGATCAGCG
Source organism: uncultured Candidatus Peribacteria bacterium (assembly GCA_964504755.1). Taxonomy (GTDB): domain Bacteria; phylum Patescibacteriota; class Gracilibacteria; order BD1-5; family UBA2023; genus CAZDFE01. Next base: position 1,206 of record CAZDFE010000066.1, on the reverse strand, counting down.
CTTCGAGGGTCGTATAGAGCGCATCGAGATTCGGATCCTTGAGACGCTTTCCGTATGGAGGATTCGTGATAATCGTCACTTCCGTAGCTATAGTTTCATGAGTGAGGTCTTCGAGCGATTTCGTCTGAAAGGTAATATCTCCTCCGACACCCGCCCGTCTCGCATTCGCTTCAGCAATGGTAATCATCGTTTCATCCATATCAGAGGCGAGGATCGTATATCCACCAGAAGGATAGATTTTATTTTCGGCTTCTTCCTGTACGGTTTCGAGGAGCGTCTCGTCATGGAATCGGAGTTCTTCGATCCGAAAGTCTCGAAAGAGTCCTGGAGCAATATTTCGTGCCATGAGTGCCGCTTCGATCGGGATGGTTCCACTTCCTGTACAAGGATCGATGAGGGGAGACTTGAACCGCCAGTTCGAGAAGGCGAGGAGAGCGGCCGCGAGATTTTCCTTGATCGGAGCTTCGCCCGCTTCACGGCGGTAACCCCGCTTATGGAGGGGATCGCCCGTCACGTCGATGAGAACGTGAGCCATATCATCGATGAGGAGGATGAGAATATGGACTTCTACGCCATTCGTGAGATCGGGCGTGTGAAGCGTCGAAAAAATCGCATTCTGGGAAATACTCTGGATCGTCGGGGTGTGTGCGAGTATGGATCGAGTGGAAGCAGCTTCGATGATGATCCGTTCTTTGCCTGTGAGGTACGTTTCCCAGGGGATCAGTCGTAAGACTTCATGGAGTGTATCGAAATCTGTGATTTTCTCCTCTGCGAGGGAGAGATAGACTCGGTTCGCGAAACGACTCCAGGTAAGGAGTTCATACATATTTTTCAGCGTTCCATTCCCGATCAGGAGTCGATCCTTTCCGAGGATATTCGAGAGTCCGACCTTCTCACATTCGCGACGTACGAGCGACTCGAGTCCTGACTGACAGGTGAGGAGGATGCGGAGATTCGATGGATCAAAATGGGTTCTTTTTTCTTCTGTTTTCGGAATGGTTTCACTAAGAATATCTTGAGCTTTTGGAGTGTGGGAAATGATTTTTATCATGGGATGAGTGTATGGAAAAAGCGAGAAAGCGCAATGGAAGATGAAAGTATATTATGAAATGGAAAATAAAGTTGACAAATTAGATATACTCTATATATAGAGTATATCTTGTTAGAAGTCAAAATCTATAACAATTCTTACTATATGTATACACC
>CAZDFE010000065.1:0-6277 GCA_964504755.1 uncultured Candidatus Peribacteria bacterium | reverse complement strand
TTTTTACCCTGAACAAATGGGAGTAGTTTATCTGTAAAAAATTTGTCCAAAGTCAGAGCCTTTTTCTCTTCCTGAGATAATACCTCTCGAAAGGCATAGAGTTCATGTATGAAGTATCGCTCTGCTGACGGCTGATTATTTCCTTCGACGATTTGCCTTCCTTTCCCGAGATCAGAAAGTGTCATAGCGAGCGCGATTTTTCTTTGTTCTTCGGAAGTGAGGTTGAGGCTCTGGAGTTTTTCTGTGAGTATAGCAATGCCCTGTAAGATTCCATGATTAAATCAATCGAGATTTTCGAAATAGGGCGCAATGGTTGCACCTAATGTCTCTCAAAATAACTGTTGGAGTTTTTGTGTATGACTTGGTATGGACGCGAATGGAATTTCTCAACCAGATGTTCCCATAGAATAAAATAGACAAACGCGAAATTTCTAAAATTGTAGCACATCATATACAAGAACACAAATAAGCAAGTTTTCTGTACTTCACTTGGTTCGATGCTAATAATTCAGGTTGATATCAAACTGGAGTTTCCCCGTGTAATCTCATGCGATCGTGTTCGCACTCGGGGTCATTCCATACTTGATCCGATAGGTGTAGGTATTTTTCTGACCATTTGGATTGATATTTTTGACCACCGTAGCGAGTGTCTGAGAGCTTCCATGTGGTGTGAGAGTGTTCGAATAGGTACTTCCATTCCAGAGGTCATATCCCCATCCTGTCGAGCCATCATATACTGGAATCACTTCAGTTCAGAAGAGGAGATCCTGAGTGCGAAGCATGGAGAGTTGAAAACCGGCACCTACCGTTCGGATCGTAACAAGGAGTTCTCCTGTTCCGATTTTTTGTATGCTATTTTGTGTTGGTCCAATATCGAACGAAGGACTCTGTATCGTCCATTCGATATCATCGACGAAATAGGTATAGCTCGCAGTTCGGGTATTTCCACTCGTATCCGCGATCGAAATATCGAATCGGTATTTCCCATAAGGAAGGGAGTTTATTCTCAGATTTCCCGTACTGCTCGTGACTCCTGAGAGACTCATATATGAACTCGAAATATTTGTCGCATCCCATGTACTTCCGGTCATGTTCCAGGTATATATTTTCCCCGTAAAGCTACTCGTCTGAATGCTAGACCCAGTATCACTATATCCGACTGCAATAGTGAAATTCCCAGAAGGAATGAGGCTTCCGCTCTGTGCATTGATACTCTGGATCGTTGGAGGGGTGATATCTCCGAGCTGCCCGAATGAAAACACAGTTCCATCAGAAATATTCACAAGATATTCCCATACTCCTCCTGTGAGGCTTCCGGTGTATGTGTTCGTCGTTCCTCCTGAGAACGTACCATCGCTACTCGTGATGAGCTTTGGGATCGTAATACTTCCGGGAAGGGCACCACTCGGATAGGATATCTTGAGCACCCCGAGATCACCATTATTTTCTTCGACTTTCCAACTTCTCGAGATTCGATTCATGCCCGCAATTGCTGGAACGCTTATCGTTGTTCCTGTAGCAGCTCCGTTATTTGCCCAGAGAAATCCCATTTTATCCGAGAGAATAGACCCCGTCTCTACCATGATATCGGCGGAGTTATTGATGCTTCTGGATTTTTTCTGAGAAAGTCCGAATGTGACATCACTTCAGATACCAGCGATATCTCGATTATAACTCCCAGCGGTACTCGCTGACCAGATCACACTCCCATTCGAATAGATATAATTCGTAGGAGTGGTTTGATCGAGGGTAATACCGTATTTGATAGCGAGATAGGATTCTACCTGATTGATCTGGGTTGGGTTCATCCCGTTGTTGTACACGAGCAATTCAGCAACGTTATCATTTCCACTCATACCACGAGAACCGAACGTAGACGAAATGCTATATGTTTTATTTACAGCTCCTGAAGCGGTACTTCGAACAATGTGATAATTCGTGGTACCCGTGAGCGTTTGTTTGCCATTAATATAGAGTTTTGGTGGAATACCCGATCCGTTCGTCCAATCATTAACCGAAAGTCCATTCATATAGAGTGTATTCGTTGTTCCATTGAATCCTGAATTGGTACGAATCGAAAAATCAGTATTCGCAGGAGAGGCAAAGAGGGTATGATACCCAGTTGTTGCTGAGAGATTGCGCACTGCAATGATGGTCATTCCAGAGCTTGCGATACCACTGAGGGTTTTGGTATTGGTGTTAAAATTAATAGCGGGATTAAAGTTTACTGCACCATTCACATAGAGTGGTTGATTTCCAACCGTTCCCTGGGTAGCATTTCGACCCAGCCCGGACTGATCACTCCAACTACTGATCGAACAACTATTCGTACTACAATTGGTTCCTGCATCTGCGCGAAGCCAGAGGGTTTGTGTCTGAGAAAGCACAGCAATCTGAAGGGCAATCGTTGAAGTATTATTCGTAGCATTGGAGTCACTTGCATTCGTTATAGAAACTGAGAAATTTGCGGTGGTTCCACCCGCGGCTGCATTTGGTTTCACGGGAATACGTACGGTATCAGTGGCGAGAGGGGCAATAGATCCTGATTTTGTACAAGTAACGGTTGTTCCGACCACTGCACCACAAGACCATCCATTATCCGTAAATCCCGCAGTTGGTCCAGAAAAATTCGTCGGTACAGTAAATACGAGTGTCGTATTTCCACTAGAACTCAGGTTCCCTGCATTCGTAATCACGAAGGGAAGTTGAGATGTTTGATTCACCATGAATGCTGGTTCTGGCTGTCCGATACTCGGAACGAGATCGGGTACGTTAGCGGCAACATAGGGAAGGAGTCTCCACTCTACTGTACTCGAGAAGGTTCCTGTCGTTCCTGTCCCAAAATCCCAATTCACTCCAAATCCGAGATCACCCGCGGTCGCCTGAATGGTTTTATTAAAATTGGCACCACTCGTAATACGTCCAGAGATATTATTATAGGCGCCTGCTTCATATCCACTCCAAGTGAGTCCTGAGAGGTATCGGATAGCAAGGAGTTGATTGGCAGCATTATCGTAGATTCCAACCGTCTGAGTTCCAGTATTATAGTATCCAACATCGTTTCCATCCGCCCCATTTACGGTCGTATCCATACCATAGTAGAACTTTACATTCTGAGTATTTCCCGTTGGGATAATGATATTATAATTCATGGTAAAATATGCATTTGGTGCGGTATACGACCAGTTGATTATACCAGTATAGGTGCGTCCACCAACCGCACGAGCGAGGGTAGTAGTCGCGGTATAGGTATTCCCATTCTGAGAACCCGTCGTGGTTTGGGTCGTCCAGGCAGTGGTCCCCCCATTTCCGATATTCGTCGTTCCGACTCGCAGTCGTGGCCATGCTGAGGTACTTGTGTTACAGCCAGTGGCTGCAGGATCAGAATTATAGATATTTCTATTGTTTTTATAGTATATCTGAACTTGCGCACAATCACCGATAATAAGTTTCAGATCATTCGATGTTATGGTTCCACCAACAGTATTCATCGTAAAGGATGAGGCACCACAGGTGTAGAATGTGGCTTTTCCATTTTTGACAGTGACCTGGGAACCAGGAATGCTCGCCGTTCCATCGCTATTACAGCTCGTATTCGGATCGACGGAAAGACCGCTGGTATTGAAGCTCGTATCTCCTTCATGGAGGGTGAGGAGGTCAAGGAGGATTCCATCGGTCATATTCGGGGTATCGATCGAGATCATGACCGGTTTCGAGAAAATCAGATGTGTTCCAGAAAGTCCGAACTCGAATCCTTCCACCTGAGCCTGTGTCGTACCCTTTCGTTTACTACCGATTTGATTCATCTTTCCCTGATAGACACTCCGTGCTTGCTCTGTTTTTGTACTCGAGAGATCGAATACATCGATGAGTGAAGTATCAATAAAGCGACCATCTGCACTCTGGATTATCGTTCCTGTAGCGACTTTTACGCTAATGTTTCCGCGAACTCCCTGTACTTTTTTTGTTTTTTTTCCATCGGTACGAATTTGGACTTTTTTTCCGGTAGCTTTTTCGAGAAATGGTTTCTCTGGAGAAATGCTCCCACTATTCATGACAAATGTGCTCCCACTTTCTGTGAGAAATTTCAGTCCAGAAAATGGACTCAGAGGAAGTTCGGGCGTGTTCGAAAGAGGGGTTTCATGTTCGAATGTATGTTTTTCTGAGAGGAGTTTCATGACACTCGGTTCGGCGATCGCTTGACTCCATATTTTTTCTTCATGACTACTTGGGAGTTCATCGAGAGAGTTAATGGCAATAGCATTTTCCTCAGCAAATACAGAGCTCAGACAGCTGGTGGTACTGAGTGTGAATATCAGGAGTACGGAAATGAATGTCTTGAGCAAATACATCATAGGGAAATCCTACCACATTTATTTTTCTCATTCCAGAAAGAGGCCGAAAAATCCCATCATTTTTTCTTGACGACTCTGAATTTATTTAGAAATTATCTTTCTATAAAGAAGAGTGTACGTATTTAATACGTCAGATTGATAGTAAATCTGAGTTTTCCGAGATAGTCTCCCGCACTATCATAGGATCATGCGATGAGTCCATACTTGATCCGATAGGTGTAGGTATTTTTCTGACCATTCGGATTGATATTTTTCGGATTGCTGGCGATTGCCTGACTGGTATCATGAGCGGTTAGAGTGTTCGAATAGGTACTTCCATTCCAGAGGTCGTATCCCCAGCCCGTCGATCCACTGTATACTCCGATCACGCCCGTACCGAAGGTGAGATCCTCAGTTCGAAGCATCGAGACGTCGAACGCCGCTCCAACGGTCTTCACCGTAACGATAAGTTCCCCACTTCCGAATCCCATAATGCCTGATCGCTGGTCTCCTATGGGATATATCGGGGCATCAATTGTCCATTCAAGCGCATCGATAAATAGAGTACTACTGCTCGTGATTGTATTTCCCTCGGTGTCAGATATAATCCGATCGAATCGATATTTCCCATGGGGAAGTCCTGTGAACTGATAGGTTCCCGTACTCGTCGAAACCGTACTCGAGTTCAGGTAGGATGGAGCTATATTGGTTCCATTCCAGCTGAGTGTTCCCGTATTCCAGGAATATATTCTGAGATCGACACTTCCGGTATTGATCGCTGATCCTGTATCCGTATATGAAAATGAATAGTTGAAATTCCCACTCGGAATGAGCCCACCACTTCCGATAGCTTCCTGCGTGATAGTGGGAGGTGTGGTATCAAATCCCCAGTGATCCTGGAGATATTCATCGATTCCAGTTACTTCTGTGGGAGTGAGTTCATGATTCCAAGAAATTATTTCTCCGATGGATCCGACGAAAAACTCTGACTGATAGTTCGATATTCCCGTCGTGGTCGAGAGTCGAAGAGTGTCATTCTGGGTCGCACCAATCCCGATACTTCCCCCCGTGAGAAAGAGGGAACACCCAAAAGCACTATCGAAACGACATTGTCCATGAGCCGTTTGGAGTCCGACACTTGTACTTGTATCCTTGAGGAGGTTATTGAGGTAGCCATTGAGTGTCGATCATTGCGTGATAATCACTCGATAATTCGTATTCGCAGAAATACTTCCGAGATTCAGGATTTTGTATTGATTTGGACTCAGCCAATCATCCGTATTCCAGACTCAGAAATAGAGATTGCCCCCATCAATCTGGAGGGAATATCATTTCGACTGTACGGACTGTTCATATACCACCTGATAACTGAGAACATCGATGCCTGTACGCACGAGAAAGGCAAATGATTTTTCTGAGTAGGATATTCCGAGATTCACATCGAAGTCATCCTGCATCTCGAGGAGTTCACTACTTCCATCGAAGCGAATAGCGGGAAATCCATGGATGAGATTGGTTGTATAGGTCGGACGTTTCCCGATACTTGGTTGGCTACCAGAATTCGTCAGAAATAAATCTCCCCAATCCGAGATTCCTGCCCCATTCACGGGTTCATCGAGGGTGCTTCCATTTCCATTGATGTCCTGCGCATCGAGATGAAATACTCCATTCGCAATACTCGATGGAGGGATGAGAGCAAAAAGGGTTTCCTGAGGAATCCAGAAAATACTGATGCAAAACACGATGAATATCTGGTGCACAGAACGATACATGCTCGTATGCTATCATATTATTTTCTGAAATGCTCGAAAAATATATTGACAACTGAGCTGATACGATTTCCAGTAGTTTGAAAAAATAAAATATATGTATATAGTGCCGTGTAGTTTTTGTTTTTTTACTTTTGGTCTATGCGTTTTCTCGTGCAGGTAGCGATTATCGCG